>NZ_CAJHBF010000001.1:0-249211 GCF_904846565.1 Psychrobacter sp. CMS30
CAATGCTATAGTTAAAATAACGCGTCTCAGTTTCTCTATTTATTTAGTATCAGTAAAACTGTAAAACCTTTCTTATTAAATTTTTTGTTAAATATGCCATCAAGGATGATGCCATGCCCCATCTTGATTTTACCCAGCCGCCCTTTGATGTATTGAGCGCGGCTGAACGCCAAAGTATCAAAAAAAATACCCAAATTCGTTATCTTGCTAAAGATGAGTACTTGCCTGCAGACGATTTACAGTACTTTTATGTGGTCCTCAAAGGACAAATCGAGCAGCTGCTTAATGGTGAGTTTGTCGCGTCCTATTTAGGCAGCAATCATACCGACCATCTGAATAGCAACGATTGGTTTGACAGTCGGCGGCTACCAAAATCACTTATAGAAGGTGATTTGCCAGAAAGCAGCGAGCCAACTAACGCACTCCTTAGCAGTGCTGAACCTACAAGTAAAAACCCGATATCACTCTACGATTTTCGAGCTATCGAAGACACGCTGCTGTTACAAGTCAATGGCGCAACTATTGACAAAATAAGTGCGCAAAATCATCTGGTGCGTCAATTACTATCAGAGGATTTACCCGAACGCCTAAAAGCATTGCAGCAGCGGCGTAGCAGCCAGCGTTTAAGTACCACTAGCTACCATGGCTATAATGAGCAGCAGGAAGTGCAGCAGATTATGATGCAGCCGGTGATTGATGTCCGCTTATTGCCGGTACATATCATCGACGCCACTAGTAGCCTATACGACGCTGCGCATATCATGACTAAGGAGGGGCTTAAGCATGTGTTGGTGCGACCGCTCAACCAATTAAGCCAAAGTAAAACACAAACACACGCGCAAACATTAGATAATGATTTAGATAGCGATTTAAATAGTAACTTAGACAGTGATAATGGCCGTTTGCAAGCTCCTAAGGCTTACTCTGGTCGTACGTTAGGCATCTTGACCGATACCGATATCTGCCGCGCGGTGAGCGACCAGCAAAATCCGGCGACAACCCCTTGCCAGCGTTATGCGAGCTTCAATTTGCGTACTATCGATGCTCATGATGAGATTGGCGATGCGCTATTGACCATGACGCGCTACCGTATCCATAGGCTGCCTGTGATTGACGCTAATGGTGAAGTCGCAGGTGTACTTGGGCAAAGCGATATGCTCGCCCATATTGGTCATCATTCTCAGCTGATTAGTATTCAGATTGAAAAAGCAAAAGACTTGCCAAGCTTAGATACTGCGGTTGAGCTTATTGGGCGCTATATTCGTGCGCAGCATCAAAATGGGGTAAAAATCGGTAACGTCAGCCGCATGGTACAAACGCTTAACGCGCAAGTTTTTACCAAGCTGTGGCAGCTTATCGTACCTGATGAAGTAATGAAAAATACTTGCGTTATCGTCATGGGTTCAGAGGGGCGCGGCGAGCAAATCATGCGTACCGACCAAGATAATGCGCTGATTATCCGTGATGGTTATACCCATCCTGATTTGGCTCAGTTCGCTGAAACCTTTAACAATCATTTAGCCGCATTGGGGTATCCGCTTTGCGATGGCAATATCATGATGACCAATCCAATGTGGCGGCAGCCGCTTAAGCAGTTTGAAGCGCAGATTGGCTTATGGTTTAGAAATACCGACCCGATACACAGTATTTATCTGTCGGCGATATTAGATGGCGAGTATGTCTGCGGCGATGAGTCGCTGCTGACCCATGTCCGCGAACATTTAAAAATCGCCCACCGCCAATCAGACCTGATGTTTGTACGTCAGTTTGCCCGAGCTGCTCTACAATTTGGCGATGTCGGTCAATGGTGGCAAAAGTTTGTGCCGTTACTTAGCGGCAAACCTAGCTCTTATGATATTGACCTTAAAAAAGCCGGTATTTTCCCATTGGTGCATGGTATTCGTACTTTGGCATTAGAAAACGATATTTTTGATGCGCCTAGTAGTAAAGGACGCTTAAAAGCCTTGGTGCAAGCACGCGCCTTGACCCAACAGCGTGCTGATACTCTGCTTGAGGCTTTAGAGTTTTTTATGGCGCAGCGTTTGTCCGTTGCGCTATTGACAGATGATAAGTATGCTCGACACGTTGATCCGACAACTTTATCTGCACTTGAGCGAGATTTATTAAAAGAGTGTTTGGCAGTGGTCAAAAGTTTTAAAGGTCAGCTCAGTCGGCATTATCAGCTGGAATTTGGTTAGAAGCATTCCATGATTAATCAGGACCATTCAATTAGCACCATTACAATCAGAACCATTCAGTCAGCCAGTAAACAAAAAAGGGAGCAAAAATAAAATGAGTTGGCTAAAACAATTATCTTCTCATTGGCAAAAGACACATTTGCAGCGCCCTGAGCTGGCATCAATGTTTGATAAACCTTTGGCTAATGAATGGGTCGCGATTGACTGCGAGATGACGGGACTTAATCCAAAAAAGCATCACCTACTGTCTGTCGCCGCGATTCATATCAATGGCAATAGCATCGATACGGGCAATGGTCTGCATCTGGTTTGCCGGCCGCCTGTCATGCCTGACCGTGACACCATTGTGATTCATGGCTTGCGTACCGCTGATGTCGAGCACGGCATGAGCTATGATGAGATGTTAGCGTTACTACTGCCCTTTATCGATAATCGACCGATAGTTGGGTTTTGCCCGCAGATAGATACAGGTTTTTTGAATCCTTTGGTTAAGCGCTATATGGGTACGACATTGCCTAACAATATCATTGATGTGCGATTGTTATACAGTCGGCGCATGGGCAATCTTACTCAGGGCGATCCCAATCAATCGCAGCATTTGACCAAAATATTAGCGCATTATGAGATTCCTGAGCTTGGCATTCATGATGCTTATAATGATGCCATTATGACCGCGATGGCGTTTTTGCATATGCGTTAAAATTGATGGCTAATAAACGATAAATACTAAAAAAATACATATTAAGCACTATTATTTATAACTTTGATAATTCTCCACTCAAAAATTTTTAAACCATTACCTTTAAGCCTGTTGACAGATTTTAGCCGGACGCTGCATTTATGCAAAGGCTGTACCTACGCGAAAATAGCAACTCATGTTACCATAGGGTGTTTTTGCCACCTGATGATAGACTGCTCATGCTACCCACTTCTAAAACTAATAATCGCCCTACTACTACTGCCAAACTGACGCCTTTTATTAAGCCGTTATGCTCGCTGAATCAGCCTGCCAAATACCTAGCCACGTTATCCACGTTAGCATTATTTGCCAGCGCTATGTTGACGCCACTATATGCGCAAGCTGCCCTGCCAGAAGCGATTCAAGCGGCGCTCAGCCGAGCGAACCTAAGCGCTACCGATATCAGTATCGTCATTACCCCAGTTGGCGATAAAAATGCCAGTCGCTTGCCTGCGCCGATTCAGGTGATTAATAGCAATAAACCCGCTAATCAACCAGAATCGTTAACTACTGACGATGGCACTGCTGAACCTAGTAGCATCCAAAAACAAACGCTTAAAAATAATAATGCTAATGCTAAAGAAGTAAGTGTTCATCAAAGCCCATTGATGACTATCGAGAAGCAGACGATTAAGCAACACGAAAAACAGCTCCATGCTTATACCGATGACCCTTATACTTATCAAAGTTTAGAAAGCAGCCCATCGCTACTGCCAAATGACGGCCAATCAACATCTTCAGTGCCTAATAAAAACAATCCTGACAAAAATAGTGACAATACAAGTAGTAAAAATAATGGCAGTAACGTTACGACTAACAATATTAAAATCTCTTTCTCGCCATTACTAAGCCATCAAGCCGATATCGCGCGCACGCCTGCCAGCACCATGAAGCTGGTTCCAAGCTTTATTGCATTAGATACTTTGGGCGCTGACTTTGTCTGGCATACCCGCGTTTATCATACGGGCATTATCATCGGCGATAAGCTCTATGGCGACTTGATTATTCAAGGTAGTGGCGATCCAAAAATGACCCACGAGCGCTTACAGCAATTACTTTATAAAGTGCAAACAGCTGGTATTCGCCATATTAACGGCGATATTATCGTCGATAGCGCAATCTTTAAAAATGTGACAAAAAACCCTGCTGCCTTTGATAGCTCACCGCTACGACCTTATAACGCCAGCCCTGATGGTTTTTTAGTTAACTTTAGCAGTATCGGTATCCAAAGCTACCCGCTAGATAATACGCGCGCACAGCTGACCTATACGCCGCAACTGGCAAATTATCAATTACCTAGTATGATAAATATACGCTCAGCTGCCTGCGGTCAAGCGCGCTATAGTCTAGCGCCGCAGTGGCAACCGACCCAGCTGACGCTCAATGCCAATTTACCGGACAGCTGCGGTGAGCATGCCTTTTATGTCGCCTATCCTGATGCCAAAGATTTCGCCGCCCGCGTCATTGCTTCTAAATGGCAGACGCTTGGCAATACCTTAACTGGTAAAGTCATCAGCCAAGAAGCACCTTACCTTTCTAATAAAAATGTTAAAGAAGGAAAGTCGCCACGCGGTCTGGCCGCTATCGCGATATCGCCGTTACCTATTGTCAGTTATCCCTCTTTAAACCTTACCCAGCAGATTTATGATATTAATCATTTTTCTAATAATGTGATGACTGAGCAAGTGGCGCTATCTATAGGCGCTTATGATAAAGCCGGTATTAATAGAAATGGCATTAATAGCACTAGCATTAATAAAGCTGGCAGCGATAAAGTCAACGCTGATAAAGTGGGCGTTAATAAAGTAGACGTTAATCAAGAAGGCACTGATAAAGATAAAGTCATTTATCAGCAAGCAACGAGCTTATATCAATTTGGTCAGCCACCAGCGACCGATTATTCGCAAGCGTTACAAGCGATTAATCATTGGTGGCAAACCAAGCTGACTACGCCGCCACCTCATTTAACCAATGGCTCAGGGCTCTGCCGCGACTGCACCATCAGTGCCGAAAATCTAAGCGAGCTATTAACCTACGCTTATGAGCAACCAAACTTTGATGCTTACGTGAGCTCATTAGGTATCGCTGGCGTCAGTGGTACGATTAGTGCTCATAGTGAGCGCTTGCCCGAATCGCAAGCCATCGGTCGCGCTTGGATAAAAACCGGCACGTTAAATAACGTTACCTCGATGGCAGGCTATGTTAAAGGCTTATCTGGACAGGATTATGTAGTGGTCGGATTGATTAATAGCGACCAAGCACTCAACGCTTATACTGCCAGACCCGTATTAGATGCGATGCTTGATTGGACGGCGCAGCATTGATAATGGAGTATTAGCTGCTATTTTTTTAGCGCTATTTGTTTTAAAAACCCTATGCTCACCCCTTTATAAAGGTCATTTTATGTCACGTAAACCAACGCAGCTTAACAAGTCTCCCAGTAGGTCAGGAGATAGTCAGTCAGGAGCTAGTCAGTCGGGAAGCAAGACACCGCTATCAAACCCAAAAGCCACTCAACCTAAAATGGCGCAATATGTTGGTTTTTTTGCCGTTGGTTATATTTTAGCTAGCGCGATATTTATGATGATTCAAACCAAACTTGCCTTAAACTCGCAATTGGTCACAGTCATCTCTATCGTCATCGGCGCTTATATTGCCGTGCATAAATTTATCAAACATCAACAGCGCGCGCTAGATAGAGGCGAGATCAACCGCTTAATGTTTGGCGGCGTTGCAGTGGTTTGGCTACTGACGATTATTTATTTCTTGGGCATCTGGTTTTTCTTATTTGATGCGGTGAGCCGTGAAGTGTTGATGGAGATGAGCATGCAGCAGCCACTACCACTGCTTTCAGCATTGGTCATGATATTGGTGCTGAGCTTGGTCAGTGCACGCATTAGCATTTGGGCCGTCAATCACTTACTTGACCCTAAGCGCAAAACCATTTAATTATTATTGAAATACTTAGCGCTTTTAAATAGCCAGTAACCTTACCTATTTATCACTATCCAAGCACATACAAAGTTTTTGTCCTATGCATGAGTAAATTACGGTACGCTGTTTCTATAAGATTTCATGTTAAGTAGTATTTAAGTGACATAAATAATCAATAGGAGCTCAAGCAATGGACATGCTTTTTTTCGACAATATAGACAAGCTCGGACGTATCGTGCTGACGGCGGTAACGGTTTACGTTTTGATTGTCATCATCACTAAAGTCTCTGGAAAACGCTCCACTTCGCAGCTTAATAACTTTGATTGGATTGTCACCGTGATGATTGGCTCACTCGGTGCCAGCACTATTTTACTCAAAGACATTCCGCTTATCGAAGGTATATCCTCTATCTTGGTGCTGTATGTCATGCAGTTTTTGGTCACCAAATACGCCTCTATTTCACCGCAATTTAGCAGCTTTATTTTATCCGAGCCGCGTATTGTCTTTTATCAAGGGCAGTTTTTACCCGATGCGATGCGTGCTGAGCGCTTGACCCGTCAAGAGCTTGAATGCGCCATGCGTTCTGAAGGGGTGAATAGCTTCGATGATGTCGAGGCGATCGTTTTTGAATCAGATGCTCAGCTGACCATTATCCCAAAACCTACCTCTTCTGATAACAATGACAATCATCAAAGCGAAGAAAACACGGTATCAGAAACCATCGCCCCACTTATGTAAAATAATTGGCAAAAGTTAAAGACTGCTGAAAGTTAAAGTATAAAAAAGGATAGCCGCTATAAACCGACTATCCTTTACTTTTATCTTCAATGATTACTAACCGCTATAATCGTTATTTATCAATAACAATCCTAGTGCAGAATTTATTTAATGCGCTGCCACGTTTGCGAGCGACCAAAGACTGGGGTGCCGACAAAGCCGCGGAGTTTTAAACTTTGACCATTATCACTTAGGGTCAATTTGCCAGAATAGGTTTTGCCGGATTCAGGGTCGACCAGCTTGCCATCACTCCACTGGTTATTACCATCTGCTTTTAAGCCTGAGAGTATCTGTAAGCCTTCAACCGGTTTGTTTTTTAGGCTACCAGGACATTTGGTACAAAGCGCATCCGCCTTTTCTTTATTCAGCACTTTAATGATTTTCCCTGACACTTTACCGCCGTTTTCTGTTAACTGAATGACGGCCTTTTTTTCGCCGGTTTTATCATCGATGGTTTGCCATTGCGTGCCATTTAACGAAACAGCAAACACAGAAGTAGAGAGCAGCGCGCCTGCGCTAAGGGCAATTAGACTTGATATAGTACGTTTCATGAACGACTCCTTTCGTTTAAAAAAATGTTTCAAACTGTCTTTTGGTTTATCATAAAGACCTCACAGTGTTGCTCGTTATTTTATGACTGGTTTTATAGCTTGAGTCATTATTCGTTCATTTACTTTATTGCTTTTAACGTTCTGCCACTATTTTTATAGCGCAGAGTTTAATAATGATAAGCAAAAACCAGCAAAATAAAGAACAACTGTTTGTCGAATGCTAGTAAAGCACAAAATTATGCGTTGTAAAAGGTCTGTTTGTTACAATAACTTAAGCGCAGAATTCTTTTGTTACATTTACTCAATGATCAAAGTGGTATGTATTATGAAAGTAAGAATATTGACCGTCGGTAATAAAATGCCCAAGTGGGTACAAACCGGTTTTGATGAATATTTCAAACGTATTCAACCGATGCTTAGCACCGAAATCGTAGAAATTGCGGCGGCAAAACGCGCCAAAAATCCGTCAGAGGCCAATTTGGCGCAATACCGCGAGCAAGAGGGTCAGGCGATATTAGCCGCCCATGCGGCAGGAGGGCGTGAGCAACTATGGGTGCTGGATGTAAAAGGTAAAATGCTCTCTACCGAACAGTTGGCTGATAAATTAGCCGATGGCATGCAGCAAGGCGACGATATTGCCCTAGTCATAGGTGGTGCTGACGGTGTATCGCCAGAAGTGCTGGCAAAAGCCGATGTAAAATGGTCGTTATCCGCGCTGACCCTACCGCATCCGCTGGTGCGCGTGGTACTGATGGAGCAGCTTTATCGGGCGATGAGTATCAGTCACAATCACCCTTATCATCGCGGTAATTAAAAGTAGTAATTAAAACGCCTACAAAGATTGTTTATTTGCTATAGAAGAATAACTGCGTTACCTAAAAAACAATGAGTAATCGTAATCGCAGAACAGATTGAAATATAGGCGCGCGCCCTAATACATGAAACATGAAACATCCTAAATCTGCAGTACCTAAAGCCTTAAGCGCTCATACGCAAGCTGATGACAAACGCCAACATCTAACGAACTCAAAGCCGACGCCTATCACGGCAGCGGCTGCTTGGGCAGATGGACCTGCGATAGCGCGGGCAGCGACAGTATCGAAGCGACCAAAATTGCCCGCGCTATTTATCTCGCATGGGGCGCCAACGCTTGCAATCGAGCAGTCAGCGACAACCAGCGCGCTAGCACGTATCGGGCAAAATTTACCTAAACCTCGCGCTATTATCATTATGTCGGCGCATTGGCAGTCAGCAAAGCTTGAAATCAGTAGCAATCCGCAACCAAAAACTTGGCATGATTTTTCAGGCTTTACGCCTGAGCTATATGATTTGCAATACCCTGCCGCCGGACAACCAGCGCTTGCTGAAACTTTAGCACAGCAGCTGACTGCGCGCGGTATCACCTGCCGCGTAAATCCTTTGCGCGTTAGCGATCACGGGGTCTGGGCGCCGCTTTTGCATCTGTATCCAGAAGCTGATATCCCTATCGTGCAAATATCGCTACCACGGCATTATGACAGTGTCGCTTGTTATCAATTGGGCGCGCAACTGGCGCAATTACGGGATGAGCAAATCCTTTTGATTGGTTCAGGAAGTATCACCCATAATTTGCAAGCACTACGCTGGCAAGCAGAGAGTATCGATAAAACCGCTAGAGACTTTAAAGTTTGGCTATTACAACAGCTTAAAACAGACATTCCGAGCGCCTTAGACTGGCAGCAGTATCCTAATTATCAGAATGTACATCCAAGTGATGAGCACCTACTGCCGCTATTCTTTGCATTAGGTGCGGGTCAACGCGTCTCTGTGGTACACCAAAGCATGGCGCACCATAGCTTGGGTATGGATATTTATCGTTTTGATTAAGCTGTCTTAATCAAAACGCTTTTTATAAAATACATTTATTAGAAATCATTTCGAGCATATAAAACTATTTCTCAAAGGCAGGTTTGGTAAATAACCCCGCGCGCTCCATCTCGCCAGCAATACTAAATAGCGTCGTTTCATCATTCATACGCCCAATCAGCTGCATACCAATCGGCAAGCCTTTTTTACTCATCCCAACTGGCAATGACATTGCTGGTAGCCCCGTAACATTACCTAATAAAGTAAAGGCCATTTTACCGAGTACGGGTGAGCTGAGTTTTTCAATCACGCCTGAGCTAAAGGCATATTTACCCATATCAATGCCTTTATTTAGCAATCCGGCACTACGCATGAGCATCTCATCCATACGGCTTGGCGGTAGCACGCCATGTTTAACGGCAGGGGTCGGTACAGTTGGGCACAAAATCATATCGTAGGTTTCAAGCAATAAACCGGTTTGATATTGACTATGATGCCAGCCATGCTTAGCATGCGCCAAATCAACGGCGGATAATGAGCGTCCGAGCATCGCCATATTATAGGTTTGTGGCTCAAGGTTTTGGATATGCTGGGCACCATAGCAGCGCTCGACATAATCGATGGTAAAGGCGGTATGGGCGCAGACTACCACTAAAAAATCATGCCAAAACTGCTCAATATTGATATTAGGCTCAGCCGGTATCACGCGATGTCCCATGGCTTCTAGCTGCTTAGCGGTCTGCTCTAATACAGCGAGTACCTCTTTATCAACCACGGTATTGGCCACCAATGGCTGTTGATGCAGGGCAATGGTTAATTGCCGTGGTGCGCGCATCGCTGCTTGCAAAAACGTGCCATCCGGCGGGGCAATGATAAAAGGCGCACCGATTTCCGCACCGCTAGTCGCATCCAGCATCGCGGCGCTATCACGTACAGAGCGCGTAATTACGTGGTCAGCGACCGCCCCTTCCCAGCCTTCACCAATGGCTGGACCCATCGGATTACGACCACGGCTAGGTTTGAGTCCAAACGCGCCGCACCATGCAGCAGGAAAGCGTATCGAACCGCCGCCATCACCCGCGCCTGCCATAGGTACGATACCACTTGCCACAGCCGCCGCACTACCGCCCGATGAACCACCAGAACTATAGCCTTTTTTAAACGGATTATGGGTGGCGCCATGCGCTTTTGGTTCAGTGGTAATAATCAAACCAAACTCAGGCGTATTGGTTTTACCAAAAGTATTTACGCCGCTGGCTTTCATGCGTTTAACTATTTCACTGTCATCATCAGGCACGATATTGACGCTACGACTGCCCATGGTGATCGGCTCATCAGCAAAATAGAAAGACAGGTCTTTAAGTAAATAAGGCACGCCATTAAATACGCCTGCTGGTAAGCTTTTTTGCGCCGCGGCATAAGCGCGCTCATCAAAACGATGGATAATAGCGTTTAATTTAGGGTTAAGCTGATTGGCTTGCTCAACGGCCGCATCGAGCAATTCTTTGGCGCTGACTTCCCCTGCGTTAACCAATGCTGCCAGCGCTATCGCATCATATTGGGTATATTCTTTAAACATAACTGACCTTCCTTGGAGAGTAATTGCGTTAA
The DNA here is from genome assembly GCF_904846565.1 of Psychrobacter sp. CMS30. Lineage (NCBI taxonomy): Bacteria > Pseudomonadati > Pseudomonadota > Gammaproteobacteria > Moraxellales > Moraxellaceae > Psychrobacter > Psychrobacter sp. CMS30. Next base: position 10,657 of record NZ_CAJHBF010000001.1, read on the forward strand.
GGTGTATTCTTAGAATTTATGGATATTTATCTGATAAACCATCACCAGTTTAGTATAAAAAGCCGCTGTTTATAATCGATAAACAAACTCATTAGTCATTCGGGTATTAGGGCGTGTCCTCAATTCAATCGATTGACATCTAGATAGGCTAAAAATGGCCAAATGAAATAAGTACAAGCATTATAACGCGCTACTGGTATTCATTTCCCTTGCTTGCTGTGCCTACGCAGACAGAGGCTGCGCAAAATGAATACCAGTAGCTCTGCGTTCATTTTATAGCGGATCGCCTATATCATCTTTTCCCAATAAAAAAGACGAGTCACTTTCGTCACTCGTCCTTTTTGCTATCTAATGATATCTCAGCGCTACATTAACAGTTCACGCTTACCACTTTTACCCATAGAGCTGACCAAGCCAGCCTCTTCCATTGAGTCGACAATACGTGCCGCACGGTTATAACCAATGCTGAATTTACGCTGGATACTAGAGGCTGATACTTTACGCGTTTCCATGATAAAGGCCACGGCGTCATTATAAAGGTCGTCGTCTTCGCCAGAAGCATTGGCCGCACTAGCACCACCGCCAGGACTCATTAATTCAAAATTACCCGCCATATTATCAATATAATCGGGCGCACCGCGTTCACGCCACGCATCACAAACACGGTTGACCTCTTCATCACTGACATACGCGCCATGCACACGGTCAGGCTCAATTTGCCCTGGTCCTAAAAACAGCATATCGCCATTACCAAGCATGTCTTCGGCACCGCCGCTGTCTAGAATCGTGCGTGAATCCACTTTTGAGTTCACCCGTAACGCTGCACGGACGGGGATATTGGCTTTAATCAGACCAGTAATGACATCGACCGACGGACGCTGCGTAGCAAGCATTAAATGAATCCCTGCTGCTCGCGATTTTTGTGCAAGACGAGTGATAAGCTCTTCGGCTTGCTTACCGACCTGCATAATCATATCGGCAAACTCATCGGCGACAATGACAATCATTGGCAAGGTTTTTAGCTTTGGCGCTTGGCTAATACTGACGCTATCATTGGGACGCCATAAAGGATCCAACATCGGATTGCCCGATTTTTCAGCTGCGATAACTTTTTTATTAAACTCGTTAAGTTTACGCACCTTTAATAAACTCATGAGCTGATAACGGCGCTCCATCTCTGCCACACACCATGACAAGGCACTAGCGGCTTCGGTCATATCAGTGACCACTGGCGTTAGCAGATGCGGAATATCGTTGTAGTTGGCAAGCTCAAGCTGCTTTGGATCAATCAAAATAAGGCGCAGCTCATTCGGCGTATATTTTAGCAGCATCGACAGTAGCATCGAGTTGACCAAGACCGATTTACCAGAGCCTGTGGTGCCGGCAACGAGCATATGCGGCGCGCGAGCAAGGTCAGTAATAATCGGATTACCGCCGATGTCTTTACCCATTGCCATACTGATTTGGGCTTTAGGGTCGTTAAATTTTTCTGTATTTAACAGCTCAATCAAACGTACCATTTCGCGCTGCTTGTTTGGCACCTCAATACCAATATACGGCTTACCTGGAATGACCTCGACCACACGCAAGGACGCCATCGATAACGAACGCGCCAAATCGCGTGAAATACCCGTCACTTTACTGGCTTTTACCCCAGCAGCAAGCTCTACTTCAAAGCGCGTTACTACCGGCCCTGGAATCGCATTAACCACAGCAGCCTTGACATTAAACTCTTGCAATTTGATTTCTAATAGCTCGGACAATTGCTCAAGCTCAGCCAATGTATAGCTCGGCTTACGGTCAGGGTCAGGCTTATCTAAAATAGAAATCTCAGGGATAGGTGTAAGGCTACTGCGATAAGCAGCCGTTTGCATCGAGCGTGATTTTTGACTGAAGGCGGCATCATCGCTAATATGCGGCATCACCGGCAGGCCAGTGTCGTCAGCTCGACTGTCATCTTCTGGCATCATGTCAGCAATATGATTGCTGCTATCGCCTTCTGGCACCGCAAAGCTTACCGTTGGTTTAGCCGCAGTTACGGGCGAAGTATTTGTTTCTGCAATACCAGTTGCTGCTGTCGGCGCGAGTTTAGGATTTGCAGGCGGCGTATTGGTCGGTGTCATATCAGTAACTTTAGCAACGTTAATAATCGTATCCACTGGCGCAGCAAAATCTACTGCCGATGTAATGATTGTTTCAGGCTTAGCTAAAGGCTCAGCATCATAAGAAGAATCAGCTTGTTCGATAGACCAACTTTCAGAAAGGTCATCTATTGAGTCAGCAATCACATTATTTAATGAATTAACATTTAATGAATGATCCGCTTTCTGTTCCTGTGCTGCGGTATCAAACGAGGTGTCTAATACCGGCGCTTCAATCAAGGTTTTATCTTCTTCTAACTTAGGCGCTACTGGAACCGCCGCATGTTCTGCTAGCCAAGCATCAACTAAGCTATCAACTGCTGAGCTATCAACGTCTTCTGTAGTCTCAATTTCATCAGCAGCATCATTAACAATATTATCAGAAGTATTAGACGCAGCAGCAGATTTATCGAAACCTTGGACGTTCGTGTTTGAAGCAGCAGCTGCATCATAAACAAACGTATCTTGACCAGCAATGGCCTCACTTGCCAACAAATCATCGACCGTATCGGCATCATTCCAAGCAAAACTTGGTTCAACTTTGCGCGCAGGCGCCATCACAGGATTTGCGGCAGGCGCTGACACTTGCTGTTGGTTAACATGACTAAAACTGCTTGCATTAGCTGAAGCCGTTTGTAATTGCTCATCCTGCGCTGTGCTGCTGGTTGCAGTTTGTGCCACTGCTGCCGCGGCCGACATGGATGCTTTGACGCTAGCACCTAGACCCGACGTCGCTAAAAAATCTTTCAACACGTTATTAAAACGACCGCTTTTATCGGCTGTTTGAGCATGATTTGCATGGTCAGCAGTTGGCAAATCCAATGGTAACTGCTCAAATGCTTGCGCCGCTTTTTCATCGCTCACACTTTCATCATTTTGCTGTTGTTCAGACGCTGTCTGCGCGGCTTGTCTATTATCGCGTTTACTATCATTGTCTTGGAGCGCAGCATCGCGCCATGACCATGTCTTAATTTTTTGATAAATCGCCAGCCAATGGATATTAAAGGCAAAAGTGGCGGTAATTATCACAAATACCGTTAAAAAGGTCACACTGCCCCACTGCGATAATAGCTGTGCCAAACGTGCTTGCAGCTCAAGGCCAATAATACCACCAGCCACGCCTTTCAGACCGGACACCATCGGATCTGCCACTTGCTGTACTAGCGCTACCAATTGCGCAAACAAGGCACTGGCACTTAATAGCAAAAACACATAGGCAACTAAGCGTAATAACCAAAACGTTGGTTTGTTATCCCACCAAATCAGCACCGACTCATAAACCAAAAACGCCAGCAACCACCAAGCTCCAAAACCAAAGAAGCTATAGAGTAAATCAGACAGCCACGCGCCCATCTCGCCGCCCATATTATTCACGGCAGTCATATCACTACTGATGTGCGACCAGCTCGGATCATTACCGGTATAAGTCATCAAAATGACGAATAAATAAACCGCCAGTATTAACCCAAGCAGGGTAAATATGCCCTTTTTTAAATACTCAATAAGTGGTGCTGATATCACGTAAGATCTGCCTTGTTGTTAATACTCGTTATTAATATTAAATGGTCGCCAGTTTATGAATAAAGCTAGTTATGCTTACTATGCTGAAATGGTTTTATGCTGATAAGTGACAATATACCAATATAAGTAAATCACTTACTCTAGCTACTACTACCCTTGCATAACTTCTTATAATAACAAATACATAGGCGTAGTGGCGACAGTGTTATCAAGAAAGAGGGTAAGAAAATAAATCTATCAGTGGTTTAGCAAAAAATGCGCTCATTAACCGAACATTCGCCACACCTTTGCGTAATAAATGGCTGCCCTATAAAAAAGAGGCGATTATTTTTGGGCATTGTTTTTTCAGGCATTATATTTTTAGAGTCAGTATTTGTAGATGCATTCTTTTTAGCTGCCATGTTTTCAGGCACATTTTTCAAGCTTATGATGCTTTGATTCTAATGATACCCATATTCGTTTTAGCAAACTTGCACTTTTTGCTATCTGCCCTTATGTTATTATCACATAGCAATGAGAAAAACCATATTCATCGCTACTTTTAGCGACTATCTTTTATAATATTTGTCATTTATACGACGCACTTTTATCATTCTAATTTTTATATTTTTCATTCTAATCGTTTTCATTTTGATAGCTAGCAAGGAAATTTTATGGCAACTGATAATACGGCTCCACGCCACGAAAAATTGATTATTTTAGGTTCAGGTCCTGCCGGTTATGCCGCGGCCGTTTATGCTGCACGTGCCAACCTAAAGCCAGTGATGGTGACTGGTATGGAAGTGGGCGGTCAGCTGACCACCACCACTGAGGTCGATAACTGGCCGGGCGATGCTCATGATTTAACCGGTCCTGCGCTTATGGATCGTATGAAAGCCCATGCCGAGCGCTTTGGTACTGAATTGGTTTATGACCATATCAATGAGGTTAATCTTAATGAGCGCCCTTTTACCCTGATTGGTAATAACGGCAGCTATACTTGTGATGCCCTAATTATTTCAACGGGTGCCTCTGCGCAGTATTTAGGCTTAGAGTCAGAAACCAAATTCCGTGGTTTAGGTGTATCGGCTTGTGCCACCTGTGATGGCTTCTTTTATAAAGACCAAAAAGTCGCCGTCATTGGCGGTGGTAATACCGCCGTTGAAGAAGCTTTATATTTATCAAACATTGCTTCTGAGGTCACTTTGGTCCATCGCCGCGACAGCTTGCGCTCTGAGAAAATCTTGCAAGATAAGCTGTTTGAAAAAGCTAGAAACGGTAACGTCAAAATCGAATGGAACCATAAAGTCAAAGAAGTGGTCGGCGATGATATGGGCGTCAATGGTCTGATCATAGAATCTATGATTGATGGCAGCACCAAGCAATTAGATACCATGGGTATGTTTGTCGCCATTGGCCATAAGCCAAACACAGAGTTGTTCAAAGGCCAGTTGGACATGAAAGACGGCTATCTTGTTGTTAATAGTGGCCTAAATGGTAATGCTACTCAAACCAGTATCGAGGGCGTATTTGCCGCCGGTGACGTGGCCGACCACGTGTATCGTCAGGCCATTACTTCTGCGGGCACTGGCTGTATGGCAGCGCTTGATGCCGAGAAATACTTGGATGCTATCGGTGAGACGGTTGCAACCGATCATACGTATGCGTCGACATTGACTGCTGATAAAGAAGCATAAATGAGCAACTTTGCTAAAGACGACGGCCGCATTGATATCGATATTAATGCGACTGATATAACGCCTGAGACCTTCCGTAAACACATCAGAAGTCTTGGGCGTTACAACTTCCCTGACCCTACGATGGTTGATCCTGATGGCATTGGTATCGTTGCCGTTGGCGGAGATTTAGCGCCTACAACGCTGATTTCTGCTTACGCGCAGGGATTATTTCCGTGGTTTAATGACGATGAACCTATCGCGTGGTGGTGTCCAGAGCCGCGCTGTATTATGCTGCCCACTGACTATAAGCCCAGTAAATCGCTGCGCAAGCAAGCGGGTCGCGAGCGTTGGCAATTAACCCTAAATCAAGCGTTCGATGACGTTATTCATGCTTGTAGTCTACCGCGTAGCGACGGTAACAATGACACGCTGCCCGAGGGCGAACATACTTGGATTCATAGCGAGATGATTGAAGCTTATACCGAGCTGCATGCTCAAGGCTTTGCGCATAGCATTGAAGTTTGGGATGATCAGCAGCAGTTGATTGGCGGTTTATACGGATTAAAGATAGGCGGTATTTATTTTGGTGAATCGATGTTTCATGTCGCATCGAACGCGTCAAAGCTCGCCTTTTGGGGTTTGATGCGTTTATGTGCCCAAAGCAAAGTCGAATTGGTAGACTGTCAGTTGCCAAATGAGCATCTGCTGAGCTTGGGCGCTGAAACCTTGCCGCGTGCTGAATTTTTAGCGCAGTTAGATACCCTTATTGGCAACCGTTCAGTCAAATGGCAAAAGGACTCTCATCAACCTCTAGCCGTATCATTACTTGATAAACCACAGCCGTGGCAATTAAAAATATAACGCAAATTCACAAGGCAAATAGCTTGGTTTAAAAATGAGCGTATTTATTGCTTTCCAATATAACTTTAAGCAAACTCTCTTTAAACAAACATAGCTTTAAACAACGCTTCCAATCATCATTAAACAATAAGTAAGTTAAATATTTTACTTACGAGGTTAGCATGGCACCTGATACCGCATTTTTATTGATTGGTACACTGGCGACCGAGGCCAATACCACCAAAGATACCATTCGTCATTACGACCAACTGGGGCTACTAAAATCTCGCAAACGCCAAGCAGGCTCACGGCTTTATACTGAGTTTCATCCAGAATGCGTTGAGCGTATTGAGCTGATTAAAAGCGCCCAAGCCATCGGTTTTACGCTGACTGAAATCAAAGATAGCCTTAATGATTATTATGATGGCCAGCTCGATATTGATTTGCAGCTAAGTCTTACCCAGCAGAAACTCGCCCAAGTAAAAAAGCAGCAAGCGACCATTGGCTTAATGATAGAGATGTTGGCTGAACGCATTGAGGTTCTTGAGCGCATGAAAGCAGACAGTGACTATAAGCTCAATGTTGAAATCTGTAAAAAGAAAATACCCTCACAACCCTAGTCAAGTTACCGGCAAATATATTAACTTTATCTTCAAGCAGAGTTATCAGCGTTAGTTATAACTATTAAACATAAACGCGCTGCATAATTAACGCATCAACTGCTGGCTGATGTGGCACTTGATAATAGTTTTTACGCGTATGAATCACGGCAAACGCTTGCTGCTGATACAAAGCAATCGCAGGCGCATTATCTGCCCGCACCTCTAATAATAAGCTCTCTACCTGATTGCTTATTAACTCTTCATTTAATTGTGCAAAAATTTGCGAGGCGATACCCTGACGCTGATAGTCAGGATGGGTGCCGATACGCAATATTTCTGCTTGCTCAAAAATAACTTGATAGAGGCAGTAGCCAATTACTTTATTATTATCGGCTTTATCTTCTTGTTCATAAACCATCAGCATATGCATACTGTCTTGCGCCAGCATCTCAACTAGCGTCTGATACGTCCATGCATCATGCGGCTGTACTAGTAATTCGATATCTGCGACCGCTTCTATTGTTTGTTGCAGCCGTGCTGTATGGGTTGCTAGCTTCTCGATAATAAACACAGTTGTTCCTTTTATTATTCTTATCCACGTTCACTTAAATTTAATAACACTCGTTCTATCTTAAATGTTTATTATTATTTAATCATCTGACTTCAAGATAAAGCGCCCACAAAAAAAGCCATCCTCTTACAAGGATGGCTTTTTTCTAACTGCTTAACGTGATCAGATTGCTCTAATAGCGTTAGTGCTTTAATGCTTAGCTAAGTACGTTAGCAACAACACCAGCGCCTACCGTACGGCCGCCTTCACGAATAGCGAAGCGTAGACCTTTGTCCATAGCGATTGGGTGGATAAGCTCTACGCCCATCTCAACGTTATCACCAGGCATAACCATTTCAGTACCGTCTTGTAATTGGATTGCGCCAGTTACGTCAGTAGTACGGAAGTAGAACCGTGGACGATAGCCGTTTAGGAATGGTGTGTGACGACCGCCCTCTTCTTTTGACAGTACGTATACTTCAGCGTCAAACTTGGTGTGAGGGGTGATAGAACCTGGCTTAGCAAGTACTTGGCCACGTTGTACGTCTTCACGTTTGGTACCACGTAGTAGTACGCCACAGTTTTCGCCTGCACGACCTTCGTCAAGCAGTTTACGGAACATCTCTACACCAGTACAGGTGGTTTTTTGCGTGTCACGGATACCAACGATTTCGATTTCGTCACCAACACGTACGATACCAGATTCAACACGACCAGTAACAACAGTACCACGACCTGAGATTGAGAATACGTCTTCGATTGGCATTAGGAATGCTTTGTCGATGTCACGCTCTGGCTCTGGGATATAAGTATCTAGGATACCTAGTAGTTCTACTACGGCTGGTTGGCCATATTTGCCTTCGTCGCCTTTAAGGGCTTGGGTGGCTGAACCTTTTACGATTGGGGTGTCATCACCTGGGAAGTCGTAGTCGTTAAGAAGTTCACGAACTTCCATTTCTACTAGCTCAAGCAATTCTTCGTCATCAACAAGGTCACACTTGTTCATGAAGACGATGATGTACGGTACGCCAACCTGACGTGAAAGCAAGATGTGCTCACGGGTTTGTGGCATAGGGCCGTCAGTTGCTGATACAACTAGGATTGCGCCGTCCATTTGAGCGGCACCGGTGATCATGTTTTTAACATAATCGGCGTGACCTGGGCAATCGACGTGTGCGTAGTGACGTGATGGGGTGTCATATTCTACGTGTGAGGTGTTGATGGTGATGCCACGTGCTTTTTCTTCTGGTGCTGAGTCAATAGACGCGTAGTCTTTGGCTTCGCCACCAGAGGTGATTGCTGCTACGGTTGCGATAGCGGCGGTTAGGGTTGTTTTACCGTGGTCAACGTGTCCGATGGTACCGACGTTGACGTGTGGCTTGCTGCGTTCAAACTTGGCCTTTGCCATGGGTATTTCCTCTTTTTTGATGAATCTTTAACAATCAAAGATCGGTAAATAGCTGTTTGACGGCTCATGATGCATAAAAACCATCAAACCGTTGACGCTATGGTTTTACTACTAAAGCTTATTTATTAACAAGGATTGATAGCGCTACAACTGTCTATATCTTTATATAGAGACATTATACGTGCTTTTCAATCTCTTGCACATTGCCGCGTATTATAACCCACATTGGCAATGCTACAATGCGACATTGTCTTCCTGTGTTTTTTTAATAAACAGACTTATTAATAAACGAATTTATTAATAAACTGACAGCACTAAAAGGCAACACCTCAGTGTCACCCTTAAATCATTATCTGCCACACTCTGTTTATAATTTTCAATATTCTATAATTTCGATATCGATATGTATATTTTGTAAAATACAATACTTTATTAAAGTGCCCCGCTTTGTCAAAAGAGCAAAGCCAATATAAAACACTTGAATAATAAATGGAGCTCATATTGAGAATTGAACTCAAGACCTCTCCCTTACCAAGGGAGTGCTCTACCGCTGAGCTATATGAGCGTGCTTTTAAAAACTACAGTAGCCAACCACTGGGTTGCACTAAAAAAAATATCACGATACAGCAATAATAACTGACTGTCGTGATGATTGATAGTTGCTGCGATGGTGCATATATGGAGCGGGTGGCGGGAATCGAACCCGCGTCATTAGCTTGGAAGGCTAAGGTGTTACCATTATACCACACCCGCATTTACTCTTATGCTGCTTGACTCTGATAGCGAGTCGTTCAGGATATAGAGTATGCTTGGCGCTAGGACAAACTTTGAAAAAATATGGTGGTGGGAGAAGGATTCGAACCTTCGAAGCTTTCGCGACAGATTTACAGTCTGTTGGGTTTGACCGCTCCCCAATCCCACCTAGATTGCTTGATATAAAATCACCTTAATTTAAAGCAAATTCATAAAAAGCGACTTTGAAAGAGATGGTGCCGACTGCCGGGATCGAACTGGCGACCTACTGATTACAAGTCAGTTGCTCTACCAACTGAGCTAAGTCGGCTTGTTCTCTCAAAGTGGTGGCTATTCTATCAAATATTTTGATAGACGCAAGCTCTTTTTTGGTTTTTTTAGCATTATTTTCATAAAAACCGTCAAACACTTGATTACATTACTGTTTTTTCTAGCATTAAATCGCTCTTTTTATCGCGATTGATATTATCAGCCACGCGGAAAAGTAAATAGCTTGGCACTACGTCCTCTAGTACCGATTATTTTTACTACCTAAATCAATAATAAAACCTTTTAATTAACTTTATATTTTATGGCTATTAACAAATGATTCATAAAGTTAATCTATAAACGGACAATTTATGCAGTAAGTCGGCAAACTGCCAGTGATTATTAGATAACCTTTACAATTTTGCAGGTTAAATAAATGATATCAGCTGGCAGATGCGTTTTTTAAGGAATGTTATAAGCGATTTTTAAGGATAAATCGCCTTATACGATGCCCATATTAAACAACCATAATGCTAGGCCAATAATTAAAACTGCCACAAAGACCCATATAAACCAACCGCCGCTGGGCTTTTTCTCAACCTGTCCCGCATTAGCAGGGTTATTGATGGCTTGATCCATGGCATTATTACCAGCTGTACCAAGGTCGCGAGGTTGACCCAAGTTGGCAGTGCCTGAGAACTGCGAAGTAGCAGCTTGCTTGGCGCGTAATACATCAGGATCTGCTTCTTCTTGCAGAGCGGTTTTGGTGGTTTTGTCATGCTTTACAGCGTCTGCTTCTTCTGGTGCTTGACGAGCTGCCTTCTGTCTTGGTTCTTCTACAACAGGCGCGCTCGTTACTGCCTCTGTTGCTACCTCTATAGTCTCTGTAGGCTTGGTTTCCGCCTGTTTAGTAGGCTCAGTGGCCACTGCTGCTGTTTCAATCGGTGCGGCTTCGACGGGTATTGCTTCACTACTATCATCTGTCGCTGACAAGACTTCATCGATACCTGTTTCTTTTACCACTGGCTCAGCCTCTACAATTTCAACAGGTTCGGCTGGAGTGTCTGCAACAGGTAAGAACTCTTCAATTTTCGTTTCTTTGACCACAGGTTCTTTAATAACAGCCTCTTTAACCACAGGTATAGCGGCAGCAGGTGCTAATTCGCCAACCGTGTCAGCGCTTGAGCTTAGTGCTGGCTCATCTGTCACAAGTGGAGCGGCTTGCTCATTAGCCAACGTCGCAGCAACTGGCGCGCTTACCTGAAAGCTAAAGCTGGCAAAACCTAGCTTATCATTGGCAGCAAGGTTGGTAGATTTATTGGCCTCAATGCGCTGCTCGTTGATAAAAGTACCGTTTGACGAATCTAAATCTTTAACGTACAACTCACCGTTTAATACGCTCAGCACCGCATGATTGCGTGACACTTGCTTGCTGCCGAGCACCACATCATTGTCGCTACCGCGTCCCACAGACAGGCTGTCACTGACTGTCAACGTCAGATCACCCAAGGCTTCGGTTAGGGCGTTAAGCTGCCATGTTGCGCCATCTGTGGCGACTGGTGTATTGGCATTTTCTATATGGTTCGTCATGCTATCACTCCTTATTTTTATTAAATGTTCAATGGCTATCTTTCTAAATAATTCTCTTTATTAAATAGCGTTCCTTATTCAATAACTGTCTTCAAATGATGAGCTTAATATCCGCTGATATTTATCGTCTGTATTATTTAGGAATAAAGCGGGGTTTTATAATACCGCCAAGTTTCTCGTAGGGGATACTAAGCACGGGCATACCATAGGCATAGGGACTAATAGAGTAATGCTGATAACGAATATCGACCCCTTTATCGGTCATGGTTACGTTATCACTTAAGGTAAACGGCCAGCTTTTCTCATAGCTTGCAACGTCTTCATCGACCGTTTTGACCCAGTTTTTATAGGCATCATAAGCTAAGGCTTTAAAGCGAGGTTTCTTGTTAGGCTGGAGCATATCTGCTAATTGGATTTGTTTTTTGCTCTGTTGGTCAAACACCAGATATTCGCTATATGGCATACCATGAGCGCCGCCCGTATAAACATACGAGCTAATCTCGAACAGCTCGAAATCGTTTACATGACCCAAGTATTCAGGCGTGACCATTAAGTTATAGACGAAAACGCTGTCTTCCGGCAAATCAGCAAACTGTGAGTTAACAAACCCATCGATAGCAGCTTTGACATCTGCTGGGCTACTTTTTTTAGTAATGGGCGCAGATTCGGTCGGTTTACTATTAACGACCAAATGATTGATACGCTCATTGGTCAGCTTATTTATCCAAGGATGATTGGTCTTGAGATATTTAACCTCAATCTCTGGGCAGTTATCACGCGCCGCGCATTTTTCTTCTATTTTTTGGGGTAGCTCATACTCTAAATACTCAGTGTGGCTAATCAGGCTCCCAGCATGCGCTGATAAGCTTAATGCGCCAAGCAGCAGCCCACCACCTAATGAGGTTATTAGTCGCAGCCAAGCCGTCTGTGAGGCAGAGTTTTGAGACCATTTTGACTTATTAGTATGGGGTTGGAGTGCCGCTTTCATATAGCCTCTTTAATATGCAGATAAGATATCTTGATATTCTACCGTAACCATTCTGTAGTATTGTAGGTACACTGTTTGTGTTTTTGGATACTTAGTATTTTTGATAATTGGTGTTTTTAATGACCAGTGCTTTTGGCAAACCAGCCTTTATCCGTTTATTCGTTGTAAAAATTATCTGTAATAAAAAAGACACGATATCGTGTCTTTTAAAAGTAAGCAGGAAGATGGATAAGCTGATTTTAATGCTCGCGTGTATTGCTAAACGTCACTTCTGGATAGCGGTCTTGCATCAGCTGCAAGTTCACGCGTGATGGGGCTAAATAGGTCAAATAGCCGCCGCCATCTATCGATAACTGGTCATGCGCTTTGCGTTTAAATTTCGCTAATGCCACTTCGTCATCGCAATGAATCCAGCGTACGGTTGCGATAGATACCGGTTCAAAGATACATTGTACCTTGTACTCTTCTTTTAGACGATGCGCGACCACTTCAAACTGTAGGACACCGACCGCGCCCAAGATTAAATCGTTATTAATCTGCGGCATAAAGACCTGCGTTGCGCCCTCTTCACTCAACTGCTGCAGACCTTTTTGTAAGGCTTTTGATTTAAGCGGGTCTTTTAATACCACACGGCGGAACAGTTCAGGGGCAAAATGCGGAATACCGGTAAAGTTCAGCTCCTCGCCTTCGGTAAAGCTGTCACCGATAGAAATCGTTCCATGGTTATGTAAACCGATGATATCACCCGGATAAGCTTCTTCTAACGCTTCACGGTCACCAGCAAGGAAAGTCAAAGCATCGGCAATACGCACGTCTTTACCCAAGCGCACATGCTTCATCTTCATGCCTTTTTCGTACTTACCTGAGCAAACCCGTAAGAACGCAATGCGGTCACGGTGACGCGGATCCATATTGGCCTGAATCTTAAACACAAAACCGCTAAATTCGGTTTCGGTTGCTGCCACTTCGCGCTCATTGGTCGGGTGCGATTTTGGCGGCGGCGCATATTTGATTAAAGTATCCAGCACCATATTGACACCAAAGTTACCCAGCGCCGTACCGAACAATACCGGTGTCATCTCGCCCGCCAAGAACGCCTCAACACTAAACTCTTCTAGCGCCATTTGTACCAGCTCAAGTGACTCTTCAAAAGCGTCAAACATCAGCTTGCCCAAACGCTCACGAATATCAGGATAATCATAGCCTTCGCGCGTCTCAGCGACCGTCATATCACCGCCGTGACCTTTTTCATATAGATAGGTTTTGTTTTCGGTTAAATGATAGACGCCAACGAAATCTTGCCCCATACCGATAGGCCAAGTAACCGGAATACATTTAATCTTTAATACCGCTTCGATTTCACTCAAGAGCTCAAGTGGCTCACGAATCTGGCGGTCAAGTTTATTGACAAATGAGATGATGGGCGTGTCACGCATCCGGCAAACTTCCATCAATTTGATGGTACGCTCTTCGACACCTTTTGCGCCATCGACCATCATCAGCGCACTGTCTACAGCGGTCAGAGTACGATAAGTATCTTCACTAAAGTCGGCGTGACCCGGTGTATCTAGCAGGTTGACCATATGGTCTTTGTAAGGGAACTGCATGACCGAGGTGGTAATAGAGATGCCACGTTCTTGCTCCATGCTCATCCAATCAGATGTCGCATGGCGGTCGGTTTTGCGGCCTTTAACCTCACCAACCACCTGAATCGCTTGACCCCAAAGCAATAGCTTTTCTGTCATGGTGGTCTTACCCGCATCGGGATGCGAGATAATGGCAAAGGTGCGGCGTTTGGCAACTTCTTTGCTTAATTTTTTTGGATCTACGCTCATAATTTTTGGCTTCAACGTTGGCTAATTTAGAAATCAATCTAAATAAATAGTGTCAATAATGGGCATATTGTAACGGATTTAGCGTCTGGGTGCAGAATTAGCGCATAAAAAAACACTCCCTGATAATCAAATAGGGAGTGTTTAGATGGTTTTATATTTAATAATAGCGCTTGATTTCTCTTTCCAAAAAGTCGGCGGCAACCTCATTGACGATGGTGCAATCAACCACACTACGAAAGCTATTGGTGTTCGGATTGCTACTGCCTTTGGCAACATAATCGGCTTCGTAGATGCCCGTAGCATATTCAACGCCGTTGTACTGGTAAGCAGGTTGGTTTTTATAGGCAAAAAACGTCACCTGTGCAGCGTGTTGTTTATTGTCCGCTCCAACCCCAAACTTAGAAGTGCTATAGCCTCTGTTATCATCAAATCTTGCTTCGGCGGCGTCGATCCACTTGTCCAATGCTGAATAACCGGTTTTGTCTTTTTCATTAAATGCTAAAAACGCGCGCTCGCTTGTAACGACTGGAATATAACAAACGGAGCCGGCTGGAAATGCCAATGTCGCTGGAATTTTAGGATAATGGTTTAAGCTCGTAATGATGCCGCGACTGTCGCTTATCGTATTCCCTGCAAGATAACTGTCCGCTTTTACACCTGATAAATCTAAAGTTTTATAGGTGATTTCATAGCTAGACTTGTTATTGGTGTTTTTCTCATAAATAGGACGTTTAACCGTGCGACCATTCACCTCAATATTTTTATTTTCCAGTCGCCCTTCAAAGTTATTTGCCAATATCGTTTTATCTAAGGTATTTAAACTCTGATTACTATAATTATTGACAAGATTTTTTATTTTAATCTCGCGCGCGCCTGTGCGGTAGCTCTCATCAATACGTGCAATCGCCGTAGCGTTTACTTGGCTATCATAGCTATTAGCAAAGCTGGTCAATGTAATGTTATTACTGCCGCCCGAGCCATAAATACCGTTATCTTCTTCGCAACCGACAAGAGCAATCATCATTAAAGATAAAATACTTGGTATTACAATTAATTTCTTCATTGACCCGTTCATCACATAACGTCCTTATAGCTCGGTTTTTTGCCATCTATGCTGATGGGTTTACTATGACCATTTATACAATGAGTTTACATTAACACATTCATGATTTATATATCAAAATGCTTCGATTATCGCTAACCTGACAGACATGATGCATTTACCCACTTACAAACTTGTAGCATATGTTTACTACTGCCCCATTGCGCTAATCGAGCAGCTTGCTATGCTATAGGTCCTATTAAGAAAAGGCTTATCGAGATTGATAGCCAATATTTACCCTTCAATTATAAAAACTGACAACAAAGGATGTGTTATGAAAACTCTATATTCTACTAAAGGCACGGTTACTGGCGGTCGTACTGGTAAAGCAAGCCTGCAAGATAGTGATTTGACGATTAATATGGTTGCACCGGGTTCTGGTAAAGAAGGCAACAATCCAGAGCAACTATTCGCCATGGGCTATGCTGCTTGCTTTGATGGTGCACTTGCGGCAGTTAAAGGCGAAGAAAAAGCAAAGTTTGATTCTACTACTGAAGTATCGGTAGATTTGATGAAAGGCGAAGGCCTAGATTTTCAATTGGCCGTTAAAATCCATGTGGTTGGTGAAAATACAGAACTATCAGCGGATGAATTCCAACAGTTGGTTGAGAAAGCCAATAAAGTCTGCCCATACTCGAAAGCTACCCATGGTAATGTCGATAGCGAAGTGACTTCAGAAGTAAAATAAGCGCTTAATAATGACAATGTCATGAAATATATACAGCTATTAAATATATACAGCTATTAAAAATAAAAAAGAACTCAGCTGGTCTGGGTTCTTTTTTTATTGGCGACGAATTTAGCTCGTCAACATCGTAATTGTTTATTATTTCCACGATCCATTGATTAGTTTGCCATCAATTCGGCAAGAAGGTTTTTTATCGTTATAATGAAGGTATCTTTTTATCCAATTTTTTACTCAATACTTGCTGCCCCATATTTGATAAGTGACTTTTTATGACTGCCAACGACCACAACTCGCACTCGCCCATTAATCCCAATACGCTACCAAACTTTGCCTCCATGCCAAATGTGGCGACGATGGATACCAGTCATGTGGACAAAAACCAGCCGCCCTTTATTTTGGTCGATGGCTCTTACTATCTGTTTCGCACTTATCATGCCTTACCAAAGACCATGCAAAACTCTCAAGGTCTGATAACCAATGCCATACGTGGGACGTTGAATGCGCTATTGAAATTAATGCGCCGCTATCACCCAACCCATATGGCGGTCTGCTTTGATACCAAATCACCGACTTTTCGCCATGCGATGTCAGAGGAATATAAAGCCAATCGTCCAAAAATGGATGTGGAATTGGCTGAGCAAATTCCGTATATCCATAGCTTAGTTGCCGCCCTAGGGATTCCCTTACTCCGTATCGAAGGTGCAGAAGCCGATGATATCATTGGTACCCTCGCTTATCGTGCCGTCGCTGAAGGCCATCATGTAGTCATCTCGACTGGTGATAAAGACATGATGCAGCTGATTAATGACTGCGTGATATTAGAAGACAGCTTTACCGGTAAAATTACCGATAGCACAGGCGTGGTCGAAAAATTTGGTATCAATCCTGAGCAAATGATTGACTTTCTGACCCTGATGGGCGACTCCTCTGACGGCATCAAAGGCGTGCCGGGTATCGGCAAAAAGACGGCCAAAGACTTGCTTAATGAGTATGGCTCTATCGAAAATATGCTCAAAAACGTCGCTGATATCAAAGGGCGTGCGGGCAAAAATCTGGTCGAATATGCCGATGATATTCCGATGAATGCGCAGCTGGCGACCATCGTTACTGATTTAGAAATTGGCCAAGACTGGCAAGATTTAAAAATCAATACCGACCCTTGCGCGCATATCGATGAGCTACGCGCACTGTATAGTGAGCTTGAATTTAGAAATGAGTTGGCCTCACTGGATCACCCCAATCACCCAGCCAATGGTTCGCAAAGTGTCGCCAATAGTCAGGCGGATGCTGAATCACAAGCACAAATCGCTAAATCCTTACAGTCAAGCACTATTGATAATATCACCGACATTAAAAGTCATGATAGAGCATGGCATACGATTTTAGATGAGCCCGCTTTTGATAGCTTAGTTAAACTATTAGCAGACGCACCGCACTTCGTTATCGATACCGAAACCACCAGCGTTTATTGGCGTCAGGCTGAATTGGTTGGTTTGTCTTTTGCGGTAAAAGCGCACGAAGCCTATTATGTACCGCTCACGCATAATCTAGAAGGCGATGAGCTGACTGCAAAGCAACTTGATCGCGATACGGTATTAGCAAAACTTAAACCTATCTTAGAAAATCCAAACATCGGTAAAATCGGTCAGCATCTCAAATATGATGCCCATATTCTCAGTCATTATGATATCGACTTAGTAGGCAGCATTCATTCCAGCCCTAATAACTGGGCGATGGATACTATGCTTGCCAGCTACGTCATCAATGCCGCCATTACTCGTCATGGTATGGATGACTTGGCGCGACATTACCTACAAACGCAGACTATCAGCTTCGAGGATGTCGCTGGTAAAGGCGCTAAGCAAGTTAGCTTTGACCAAGTCGCCATCGATATTGCCAGCGACTACGCTTGCGAAGATGCCGATATTACTTATCAGCTGTTTGATGTCTTTAATAAGAAGCTATCTGATGACGAAAATAACGCCAAATTACTACATGAGCTAGAGATTCCAACCGCCGAAATACTCTGCCAGATGGAAGCAAACGGTATTTTAATTAAGCGCCCATTTTTAAATGAGCTATCAAAGCGTTTTGATGAAGAAATCATTGCGCTTGAAAAACGTGCTTATGAAATCGCTGGCGAAGAATTTAATCTCGGCTCGCCAAAGCAGCTTGGTGAGATGCTGTTTGATAAGCTTGGCGTCCCTGGTGGTAAAAAAACCAAGTCTGGTCAATACTCTACTGGCGAAGCAGTATTATCAAAAATTGACCACCCATTGGTCGATATCACCCTTGAATATCGCGGTCTGTCTAAGCTCAAAAGTACTTATACCGATGCGCTTGATAATGTTGCAGATGCTGAGACTGACCGCGTGCATACCAGCTATCACCAAGCACTGACCAGTACCGGACGTTTATCATCAACTGATCCTAACTTACAAAACATTCCGATTCGTACTGCCACTGGCCGCCTAATTCGTCAAGCCTTTATCGCGCCAGAAGGTCGCGTTATTTTAGCCGCGGATTACTCGCAAATTGAACTGCGTCTGATGGCGCATTTTTCAGGCGATAAAAACCTAACGCATGCTTTTAATGAAGGGCTAGATATTCACGCGGCCACCGCAGCTGAAGTGCTAGGCAAAGATGTTACTGATGTCACCCCGACCGAGCGCCGTAATGCCAAAGCCATTAACTTTGGTCTACTCTATGGTATGAGCGCTTTTGGCCTTGCCAAGCAGCTACAAATGAGCCGCAGTGAAGCGCAAGACTATATCGATATGTACTTTAAGCGCTATCCAGGTGTCAAAGACTATATGATTAATACTCGTGCCAGCGCCCATGATAAAGGCTATGTCGAGACGATATTGGGCCGTAAGCTTTATACACCTGATATCAGCCATAGCAATCGCATGGTCAAACAAGGCGCTGAACGTGCTGCGATTAACGCGCCATTACAAGGTTCGGCAGCTGACTTGATTAAACTTGCCATGATTGCCGTTGATAAAGTGTTGCCAAAAGAGCAGGCTAAAATGCTGCTACAAGTCCATGATGAGCTGGTGTTTGAAGTCGATAGCAACAAGGTTGATGAAATCAGCAAGCTTATTACTGATGCGATGCAAGACGTCTTAACTAACACTGCTGTTGAAAAAGGTTGGCAGGTAGATTTTTCTGTACCGTTATTAGTTGAAACAGATAGTGGTCAGAACTGGGATGAAGCGCATTAATCGTGCAAACAAAGGCAGTTATAATGGCCTTTAATATTGCTATTAATGCTTCTATTAATGCAGCTAAAGATGGTAATTGAACACTGGCGTTTATACTCTGCCATAGCTGTGCAATGACTCTTAGCAGTATAAAAAGCACACGTTACTTTTATATATATTAATTTTTAACATATTAATGACGGTTTAAAGTGAGCCTGTGCGCTCACTTTTTTCATTTTTGAAAACTAGGAAGCTTTATTTTGATTGCAGATGGCATCATCGAATTACCGGGTATTATCATATTAATCGCGTGCATATTACGCTGCGTTCAATATGTGATACAGAGTGAGCTGAAACTGGGGCACTATTTTTGGTTGGCATCTGTATTGACATTTTTTGCTGTGATTCGCCGTGAGTTGAATTATGTACCCGAGCTCTTGATTCCTAGTGGTTTTACATTTATGAATCACTCGTACGATTGGTGGGAAGATGCTGTGCTGTTAACGGTGTATCTGCTGATTGTGGGCTTATTAGCTTATAGTTGGCGTTATCTTTGGATGGTATTAAAAAAGGTTCCTGTGTCGCTATATATCGCTGTGGTTGCCTTAGCACTGTTAGAATATATGGGTGAAAATGCCATTTTTATACCAGAAAGTATCGGCGAGATAGTAGAAGAAATCGCAGAGACCGGCGTTTATACGATTGCCTTGATTTATTTATGGACATTTAAACTCGGTGAGTTTGAAAGACATTTTTTACCTCAACAAAATTATCATGCACCGTGCAAAGCCAGTTAACAGAAATTGTCTACTCGCTAAGGTTATCAACCAGAAAAACCTTTATTAATGATAACAACTGAAAAACGGCTGCTCAATATGGGCAGCCGTTTTTTGCCTTTATAGACTTGCCTTCTTACATTTTTTGAACATCCTGTGACACCTTACTACTATCAGTTACCATCATAACGCGGCACACTGATAAGCAGATCTTACCAATGACCAATGACCAATGACCAATGACCAATGACCAATAATAACGTGAATGGCATTTATAACTATAATGAGGACATATCCATGGACAATACAAAAACCCCACTACCAGAAGAGATGGATCATATTGAAGGTGACGACAATATGAATGACAACGAAGTCGGTAGCCAAGAGATTGATTTGAACAACCCTATGCTGCACACCTTTGATAATGACGATATGATTGATAATAGCGCAGGATTTAATAACTCAGAAGTTGGAACAGACGCAACCCAAGGGCTGACACCGATGCATCGGCAAAATATTGATGAAGCTCGGATTGATGAAGTGTTGGTCGAAGACAATTTAGACGATAAAGATTATCCTGATATTGTTGATATTGCAGACAGAGATGCGGCAAAGATTTCTAATGATGACAATTTTTAGAAATCACCTATTCGTAAAATAGAAAATAATTCAGAAAAAAATACCGAACATTATGTCCGGTATTTTTTATGGCTTAAGAAAACAATTAAGCCCAGCCATCCAAGGTTCCTGCCCAGCCTTTGACCAAAGGCAAGCTTAATGCTTCTAGCAAATCAATATGCGCCTCATCTAGGTTCAACGCGGGAATATAATGATATTCTTGCCCGCCCGCGTTAAGAAAATTATCTCGATTCTCAATCGCCAATTCTTCCAGTGTTCCTAAGCAATCAGCGGAGGACGCCGGACTAATCACTTGTACCGAACGCACCCCAGATTTGCCCCAATCTTCTAACACCACATCGGTATAAGGCTTGACCCATTCTTGCTTACCAAAGCGCGACTGGAAACTGATAATCCATTCGTCATCTTGCAGACCAAGTTCATACGCGACTTGTGCGGCGGTACATTTACAACGTTTTGGATACGGATCACCTTTATCAGCATAAGGCTGCGGAATCCCATGAAAGCTAAACATCAGCTTTTCAGGCTTGCCATGTTCCGCTTGAAAGCGGCGAATCGAATTGGCCAATGCTTTGATATACAGCGGATGGGCAAAGTAATCTTTGACAATGCTATAGTTCGGCAAGTTACGTTGCTTGAGCGTCCATTTGGTTAACGCATCATATACCGCACCGCCAGATGATGCCGAATACTGCGGAAATAATGGCAAGATAACAAAATGATCAACGCCTTCGCTACGCAAGGTATCCATCACATCAGGCAGGCCAGGATTGCCATAGCTCATCGCCGGATGCACAGACACCCGAAATGGCGCCACGCTATCAGCCAAGCGCGGCTCGAGCAGCTCAACTTGGCTTTTTAGTATTTTGCGAATGGGCGAGTCGCCTTCCCAAATACTAGCATAGGCTTTTGCCACCCGTTTTGGTCGGTTTGGCAACACAAACAGGTTTAGAATAATTGCCCATAAGAATTTAGGAATTTCAATCACGCGCGGGTCAGATAAAAACTGTTTAAGGTAGCGGCGTACGGCTGGTGCAGTCGGCTCATCAGGCGTACCTAGGTTGACTAACAAGACGGCAATACGTGGCGGCAATTTAGGTTTCATAGAGTATTATTTATTCACTTATTAAATCATCAGGAAATATATTAGATAGAAATATAACGAGCAAGCAGAGAAGCTTATAAACGAGATATTATAAGGTTTAAAATAGCTGCTATTGTTCGCCTTTAGTGTAGCATTTTATAAGAGCAGAACGCATAGTAAAGGCAACCGTTATACACTTTAATATGTGCTTTGATACCTGCCTTGATACTTGTCTTAATACTGCCCTTAATCGACGCTTAAAATAAAGACTTGGCGCGAAGGTTGTACTCCTACGCACATCGCCATACAATAGACAAGCTTATAACAATAAACTAGTTAGACCAATTACTGTCGCCATCCTAGGTTTGTTTTATTTATAACTGTTTTTTTATCCATGACTATTGTTTTATCCATAACTGTTGTTTTGTGAGGTAGCTTTGAGCGCACGTTCTGATAGTACCAGTGAGCATTCCACCAATCATGCCGCTAATGCAACCGATACCGTCGGTTCGGTAGGCTCAGTTGGCATCGTCACGCCGCAGACTTTTCATTTCGCTGAGCCGTTGACCTTGGAGTGCAATCGCACCCTGCCCTCATTCGATTTAATATTTGAAACTTATGGCACGCTCAATAGCGACAAATCAAACGCCATCCTTATCTGTCACGCCTTATCAGGTAGCCACCATGCGGCAGGCTTTCATAGTGACGACGATAAAAAAGCGGGTTGGTGGGACAATATGATTGGCCCTAATAAAGCCATTGATACCAATCAATTTTTTGTCGTGTGCGTCAATAATATCGGCAGCTGCTTTGGCTCTACCGGTCCAACGACCATCAATCCTGACACCGTCAATTCAAGCCAAAAAAGCACAAACAAGAATAGTGAGAACAGCGAGCCACAAGTTTATGGCCCTGACTTTCCCCTTGTCACCATTAAAGACTGGGTAAAAACCCAAGCCATGCTCTCAGACCGCTTGGGCATTGAGGTGTGGCATGCCATTGTCGGCGGCTCAATGGGCGGTATGCAAGCCCTGCAATGGTCGGTCGATTATCCAGAGCGCTTAAAACGCTGCGTGGTTATTGCCAGTACGCCAAAGCTTTCTGCGCAAAACATCGCCTTTAACGAAGTTGCACGCCAGTCTATTTTATCCGACCCTGATTTTAAAGACGGACGCTATTTGCAAGCAGGTACTTATCCTCGTCGCGGGCTTATTCTTGCGCGTATGGTTGGTCATATCACCTACTTGACTGATGACGCGATGAAGGCAAAATTTGGTCGTGATTTAAAATCTGGTAAGTTTATGTATGGCTATGACGTTGAGTTTCAAGTTGAGAGCTATTTGCGCTATCAAGGCGAACGCTTTAGTGAAAACTTCGATGCCAATACCTATCTGCTGATGACCAAAGCGTTAGATTATTTTGACCCGACGCGTGACTATCCATCAGCCGTAACATTAGAATCCGCATCAGTAAAAGCTGAATCTGCCGAGAACGAAACTGAGAAAACGTTAGAAAGTAGCGCGCATATTGATAATGCTGATAACGTTAATGTTGCCAATGAAAAAGAGCTAAGCGCACTTAAAGCCGCCTTCGCCCATACCCAGTGTCAGTATTTGGTGGTGTCATTTACCACCGATTGGCGCTTTGCCCCTGAGCGCTCGCAAGAGATTGTCGATGCATTAATGGCGACTGGTAAGCCGGTCAGTTATATTAATGTCGATGCACCGCACGGTCATGATTCGTTTTTATTCGATATTCCGCGTTATATGGGTGCCGTTAAAGGCTTTTTGACCGCGCCATTTATTGCTAATAGCATGATAGCTAAAGGAGCACGCTCATGAGAATGGACCATCAATTGGCTGAGCGTTGGATTGCACCGCACTCGCATGTGCTTGATTTAGGCTGCGGTAATGGTGAGCTACTCGCCCATTTACAGCAAAATCTAGGCGTGACCGGTTATGGACTTGAGATTGATAAAGACAAAATCAATGAAGCCATTACTAAAGGTTTATCTATCGTCGAGCAAGACCTCAATGATGGCTTAAGCCGTTTTGCAGATAATAGCTTTGATACCGTCGTTATGGCGCGCGCACTGCAAGCGGTAAAAGCGCCTGATGTGCTCCTGCTCGATATGCTACGCGTCGCTCGCGAAGCTGTCATCACCTTCCCTAACTTTGCCCATTGGCAAAACCGCCTGCATTTGGGCTTAAAAGGTCTGATGCCAGTTTCAGAAGCGCTGCCTTATGAGTGGTATAACACCCCAAATATTCATCTGTGTACCTTTAAGGACTTTGAGCAACTGTGCGCGCAGCATGATATTCATATCATCAACCGCTTTGCTGTCAGTGATTCAGAAAAAGGTCATAACCCGCTGATGACTGCATTAATACGCCAAGCACCCAACCTTTTAGCAGACGTCGCTATCTATCGCGTCAGCAAGCAAAAACGGGATTAATAATCGTATTTTTTGTCGTTTATTAAAGTGAATTTAACGCCATTACTACCTATTTTAATCTTAAGCGATTGTTAATTTCTTCTTACCCTTCAGTAACTCTATGATTTTATTGAGGACAATGCGGTACAGTTAGGAATTAAATCCTGTAATTAGTATTTGAGTTTCGTAAGTTTGGGTGTTAAGCTAGCGAAATAGTGTCAATCACCCCCTAATTACGACCGTTTGTCGGGTTAATCAGGGACGACTAGGACACTACCGATACGAAACACTACCAATACGAATTATTTTGCTAATGATTAGGTAAGTTGGTATTGCAAGATTTCACCTAATTGTTATCGCCGTCTAACTGTCTTTAGCGAGACAATTTTTAGCGGTGCAACCTATCTTTTGCTTATTAACTGCCTAATTTTGGAGCTGCTATGAAATTATTAAAAGCTGCGTTGTTTACTGCCCTGTTTTCTTGTGCGGGCCTTGCCAACGCTGAGTTAATATCAAACGTGCCACTTGATACCTCACGTTTTGAGCTAATGCCTATCAGTGAGCTGTCTGCCAGCGCTGCCCAAGGTAACAATCACGCTCAGTTTTACTTAGCCAAGCGTTTGCAAAAAGGTGAAGGCGTTGCTCAAAATACCCAACAAGCTGTCCAATGGTATACCAAAGCAGCTCAGCAAGGCGTTGCCCCTGCTCAGTTGAATCTTGCCATCATGTACTTGCGCGGTGAAGGTGTCCAACCAAACCTACAGCAAGCACGCCTTTGGTTAGAAAAAGCGGCAATGCGCGGCGATAACCGTGCTAGCTATACGCTTGCTTTGCTAGATGAGAAGCAAAAAAACCTAGTTGATGCTTATAAATGGTACGACTTGGCTGCCCGTGATGGTATGCTCGATGAAAAAGTACGTAACAAAGCTCGCGGTAAAATCGGTCAGCTAGCATTGAACTTATCAAGCTCAGACATTGCTAGTGCCCGTAGCAAAGCCGATACTTGGTTTCAGAGCAAGTAAGCTTTAATAGCTATTAATTTAATAATAGAAAATCCAGCCTTTGAGCTGGATTTTTTATTATTAAATCCAGAAGTTTATATAAGGTAGGCAAACTTATCTAAACACAATTTTTAAACCTAATATGGCTTTTCCTACTGTAAATTACAGGAATATTATGCAATCACTTACTCCCACTCTAGATCCTTATCTTTTTGAAAAACAATATCAAGCCTTTATAATTTTCGTAGAAAGAAAGTCAAATATATCTTTTGTCTCATTTGCTTCTCACCCCTATACTGATGAGCAAGAAGGATATAAGAACCAAATATATAGGACGGCTCGTAATAAGCTTTCTTTTCAAGCATGGAAAAAATCAGATATTGGTCGTGGTAAAATTATATCAGCAACTATCGAAGCTATTGAATTACAAAATAATAATTTGGTTCAGTGGCAAAATCGGTACGGTGCTGAAAATCGACCACATCAACCTCTTTATGAAGCGATTAATAATCATATCAAAACAGAAGAAATCGAGGCTGCCTTATTTAACCTTTATCATACGTCTAGTGATGAAAAATCGTTTAATGAACTGACTAGAATTTTTGGAAGAAATTATTCTATTTTAGCTTACCTCTACTTCATTAAAGACTCTTCAAAATACCTGCCTATTGCACCTAGATATTTTGATAGAGCCTTTGTAATATTAGGAACAGATTTCAAGACTAGTAAACGTTGTTCATGGGAGAATTATTCTTCGTACTTACAATTGATTAATTCCGTTAAAGCAATGTTAATTGAAGAGCTTAAAAATGAAGTTAGCTTGTTAGATGCTCACTCATTTACTTGGATGCTGTCAGCACAAATGGAGGAAGAAAATGCTCTTGCAGACGTAAGCAGCTATTTGAATCTTAGTAATACTGAAAGAAACGCTATTATAAGAGCGCGTGTTGGACAAGGTCAATTTCGTCAGGCTCTGATTGATTATTGGACTGCCTGTGCTGTTACTGGTTGTAAAGAACCAAGACTGTTAATAGCATCACATATCAGACCATGGTCTAAGTCTAACGATATAGAACGTCTCAGTTTGTATAACGGTCTACTTTTATCTCCAAACTTAGATTCATGTTTTGATGCTGGTATAATTAGTTTTGATACTCTTGGTCATATAATTATTTCAAGCAATATAAGTGATAATGACCTAAAAGCTTTATCTATCAATAGAGATATGAAACTATCAAGAATTTCACCTGAACATGAGAATTACTTACAGTATCACAGAGAGCATATCTATCAGAAAGATTTAGCAAATCACTAAGCTTTAATAAATAAGCTCAGTATCATACTGGGCTTTTTTGTTTGCCAATTTTATTATCTCTCATATTTCTATGAGATTTTAGAATGATAAAACCTCCAACATCTTCCCAAAATTTGCTAAACTACGCGCGCATTAGCGAATTCCACAATTGCGCTAGTGTTATGAATCTTACCAATTCATTTTAACCGTTAATTTTAAAAAGCACCTTAAACCCAATGCACTAGGTTTGCGACCTAGCCAGCAGGAGAAAAACATGAGTACCAATCAAGACAGCAGCACCAAAAATAGCAATACCCAAGATAGCACTACAACTGATAACAAAGCAGCGCCTGCTTACGATAGCATGACCAATAACATCGTCGTTGCAGCACTTTATAAGTTCACGCGCTTTAGCGATTTTGAGCAATATCGTGAGCCAATTTTAAATACCATGCTTGATAATGATGTCAAAGGCACTTTATTACTGGCCAGCGAAGGCATTAACGGCACGATTTCTGGCAGCCGCCAAGGTATTGATAATGTGTTAGATTATTTGCGCAGTATCGAAGCGATTGGCAGCTTTACTTTTAAAGAATCTTATACTGATGCACAGCCTTTTTATCGCACTAAGGTGAAGCTTAAAAAAGAAATCGTCACCATGGGTGTTGAGAATATCGACCCGTTACAATCGGTCGGTCGCTATGTAAAACCAAGCGAATGGAATGCGCTTATCTCAGATCCTGACGTTATTTTGATTGATACCCGTAACGATTATGAAGTTCAAATCGGTACGTTTCAAAATGCTGTTAATCCAAATACCGAAACCTTCCGCGAGTTTCCAGAGTACGTGGCAAAAGAGCTCGACCCAGCGAAACATAAAAAAGTCGCCATGTTCTGTACCGGCGGTATTCGTTGTGAGAAATCTACTGCTTATATGCGCGAGCAAGGCTTTGAAGAGGTCTATCATTTAGAAGGTGGTATCTTAAAGTACTTAGAAGAAATCCCAGCCAGCGAATCTATGTGGCAAGGCGATTGCTTCGTCTTTGATAACCGCGTGTCGGTCAATCACAACCTAGAAAAAGGCAACTATGAGCAATGCTTTGCTTGTCGTATGCCGATTACTCATGAGGAAATGCAAAGTGCCGCCTATATCAAAGGCGAGTCGTGCCCGCATTGTATCGATAAAGCGACTGAAGAACAAAAAGCCCGCTTCCGTGAGCGCGAGCATCAAATGCAACTAGCGAAAAAACGTGGCGAAGCGCATATCGGTAGCGATGTGATGGATGTTATAGAAAAGCGTAAAGCAGCTAAGATTGAAGCTCGCCGTCAAGCGGAAGCTGCGAATAAAGCCAAAGCTTAATCAGTTAAAGCCATACCCTGCTTTGAATGTTAGACGTTTAAATGATTAGCCATAAAAAAGAGAGGCTCTATTAATAGAGCCTCTCTTTTTTTATACCAGTCGTAAAATTAAATAATAACGCTTAATTTTAGAACAAGATACGTACGCGAATGGTTTCTTCAACGTCTTTTAGTTGATCAAGTGCGGCTGTTGAATCGTTATAATCAACATCCATCACCAGATAACCCACATCACCTTCCGTCATTAAGCTCTGCGCTAAGATATTGATGTGCGCTTCGGCGAACAGACGGTTAATCTGTGATAGTACGCCTGGGACGTTTCTATGGATATGTAGCAAACGATGCGAGCCTTCTTTAAACGGCACAGAAACTTCTGGGAAGTTTACGGCAGTTGCAGTATCGCCTTGGTCAGAGTATCTAACGAACTTATCGGCAACTTCAAGACCGATATTGGCCTGAGCTTCTTGCGTTGAGCCACCGATATGCGGCGTCAAGATAACGTTGTCAAATTTACGTAGTGGTGATTCAAACTCTTCATCAGCAGATTTTGGCTCTTTCGGGAACACGTCAATCGCCGCGCCCAAGATTTTACCTGACTCAAGCACTGCCGCCAAATCATCAATCTCAACACAAGTACCACGAGCGGCGTTGATAAAGTAGCTGCCGTCTTTCATATGCGCAAACTGCGCCGCGCCCATCATATAGCGGGTGCTTGGTACATCAGGTACATGCAAGGTGACGATATCAGCGGTTGATAATAGCTCTTCTAAGCTACCTACTTGCACGGCGTTACCTAGTGGCAATTTGGTCAAGACATCATGATAAATGACTTTCATACCGAAGCTTTCAGCCAATACCGACAATTGCGAGCCGATAGAGCCATAACCGACGATACCGATCGTCTTGCCACGTACTTCATGTGAGTTGGTCGCAGACTTGCCCCAACCGCCGCGATGAACGGTGGCATTCTTTTCAGGGATACCGCGATATAGCATGATGGCTTCGGCCAATACCAGCTCAGCAACCGAGCGGGTGTTCGAATATGGCGCGTTAAAGACAGGAATACCCAAATCACGAGCGGCGTCCAAGTCGACTTGGTTGGTACCGATACAAAAGCAGCCAATACCGATAAGCTTGTGTGCGTGTTCAAGGACTTCACGCGTCAGCTGCGTGCGCGAGCGGATACCGATGAAGTGAGCATCTTTAATCTTTTCGATAAGCTCATCTTGATCTAAAGCGTGACTGATATTCTCGATGTTATGATAACCAGCCCCTTCCAATACTTTTAACGCATTGTCATGTAGACCTTCAAGCAATAAAAACCGGATTTTGTCTTTTTGTAGTGATAACGCCATGTGAGAACTGTCCTATAATTGTCTTATAAAAATCATCAGTGGGATAAGTATGATGGATGAAACGAAAACAGTCTGGATATCTTACACAAAATTTGGCAGCGATGTTAGCAGATTAGATGAATTATTGCTTATCAAGCCTGAAAACTTTTTATGCTATAGTGAATCACGGTATATAAACCTGATATCTAAACCCTGTACTTAGATTTTGCGCTTAAACTTTGCACTTAGAACTTGTACTTAAAATTTGCATGCAAACGCTGTATCTAAATTTTATTAAACTGTTTTTTTAATTATGAATATTACTTACACTAGTTAGGCGCATGACCGCATATCTATCTATCATTGCAACACGCGCTCACTTATACTTATATCAATTATATGAACCCAGTTGCTTATATAAACCCATAAACCCAATTATTTATACTCAATTATTTATATAAACACAGTTATAACCGCTGAGTTATATCCATTTAGCGATATAATAATCCCTTTTATGCATAGCGCTTACGTTTCTACCGAGATTTGACCATGACTTCTTTAGCTAGCCAAAGCAACACTACCGCCCAAAACAATGCTACAACCCCTACTACTGCTGTCCAAAGCATCTTAAGCAACTTGCTTGATGTGCATCAGTTTGACGCCAGCCAAATCAAAACCGATAGCGAAAGCTTGGAACATTGGGGCAAAGACTGGACCAAGCACTTTGCTCCCGCTGCTGCTGCGATTGTCTTTCCAAAGACCACCGAGCAAGTACAAGCGATTGTACTGCTTGCCAATGAGCACAACGTAGTATTAACGCCAAGTGGCGGTCGTACCGGTCTGTCTGCTGGTGCAGTCGCCGCTAATGGTGAGATTGTCGTCAGTATGGATAAAATGAACCAAATCGGACAATTCTATCCTGCTGACCGTATGGTTGAGATTGAAGCGGGCGTGGTCACGCAGCAGTTGCAACAATTTGCCGAATCAAAAGACCTATACTACCCTGTCGACTTTGCTTCTGCTGGCTCAAGTCAAATAGGTGGCAATATCGGCACCAATGCCGGCGGTATTAAAGTCATTCGATATGGCATGACCCGTCAATGGATTATGGGGCTCACAGTTGTCACCGGTAAAGGTGATATCTTGCAGCTTAACCGCGGTATGGTAAAAAACGCGACTGGTTATGATTTGCGCCAATTGTTTATCGGTAGCGAAGGTACGCTTGGCTTTGTCACTCATGCCCAAATCAAACTTGAACGTCAGCCGCAAGATTTAAACGTCATGGTCTTAGGCATGGACAGCTTTAATGATGTGATGAATGTGCTCTCTGCCTTTCAAGCACAAATCGATTTGACCGCGTTTGAGTTCTTTGATGATGTAGCGATTGATAAGCTCATGGCGCACGGTCAAGTACAAGAGCCGTTTGAATCACGTACCAAGTTTTATACCCTGCTAGAGTTTGAAGCGCCTTATGAGCCTATCATGGATAAAGCCATGGCAATCTTTGAGCATTGTATGGAGCAAGGTTGGGTCGTCGATGGGGTGATGAGTCAGAGTCTTGCGCAAGCGGAAGAGCTGTGGAAGCTGCGCGAATACATCTCTGAAACCATCTCAGTATTCACCCCTTATAAGAATGACGTTTCTGTACTAATCAGCTACGTACCTGAATTTATCGCTGAGATTGATCATATCGTCAGCAGTAACTACCCTGACTTTGAAGTCTGTTGGTTCGGGCATATCGGTGATGGTAATTTGCATCTGAATATCTTAAAGCCTGAAAACATGAGCAAGGATGATTTCTTTGCCGAGTGTCAAATCGTCAATAAATACGTATTTGAAACGGTGCAAAAGTATGGCGGTTCCGTGTCTGCTGAGCATGGTGTGGGCATGACAAAAAAGCCGTATCTCAATTATAGCCGTAGCGAGACTGAGATTGATTATTTACGAGAGGTTAAGAAAGTCTTTGATCCAAATAATATTATGAACCGTGGTAAGATTTTTGATATGTAATTAATTGCTTGACCAAAATATTAGAAAGTTTGATGACAAAAAAAAAGACGCTAAACGTTAAGTCTAGCGTCTTTTTTACTATTGAGCTGGCCATGCATCATTTTTATAAAAAATTAAAAGCGTGAAAGTAGTTAATCTATAAGATATTTATGATAAATAAAGCAGTACCAAGGCGATAATTAGCAATATACTTAAACAACCTTGAACCATTAAAAAGGCTTGATGCGGGGCGGCGACATGACGCACCATATTGCCAAGCGCATTATAAGTAATGCCTGCCGCTTTAACATGTGGCGGAGTATCAAAGGTTTGGATAATCTGCAAAAACTGCTCGGTACGCTCAGGCGACCAATCTTGCGGCGCAAATGGCAAATATGCTGACAGTTGAGCGGCTTGCTGCTTAGTCGTTGGTGACCACAACCAACGCTCCAAAAACAGCAAACGCATCCGCCAGTCTGAAAAATGACGCTGCTTGATGGTTTTTAAGAGCAATACTTGCACATTTTTATGGCGGGTATCCGCAAAGATACGCTGGGTAAGCGCCGCGACTTTCGCTTTTTCGCCTTCCATACATTGTAAAAAATGACCATTGCCATAACATAATGTACCGGTGATGCCGTGCTGCTCATTATAATCACGCGCGTGGCCTTCCACTTCATCAAATATCGTCGCATTCAACCGTGAGGCAAGCGTCAAGCTGCTAACATACACCAGCTGCACCAAGGCCGTGTCTGCTATTTCATCTAATTTGCTCAAGGCATTAGGATGAGTTAGGGGCATAATAAAAATCCTAAAAGGTCACGGTAACAGGCAATTGAAAAAATACGCTAAATAAGATGACGCTTAAGCAAATAAAACCATCATTCATAAAAGATAGTAAGTCACAAAAACCTAGCAAATATTTACGCCGCTTGACTGTCATTGGTTACGGGAATTGCTATTATAAGCAGCGCAGTGTCAGTCATGATTAAGCGTCATAGCAGTTAAAATGAATTTATTAGCACAGCAGCACAAACCCTATAAAATAAAGGCAAGATGCAGTGCCAAGATAAGCACTTGTAAATGGGCTAAATCGCCTCATTAAAATTAATAATAACAGACGCAATGTTTATAACTTATTGACTATAACTTATTGTAAATACAAAGATAATTGATTGTAACGATTATATGCGCCTATTGGTATATTTTTCTCGACATTATTATCTGAAAAGTTATAGCAAAAATGAGTTGCTAGCTTTTTTATTTAGTAAATGCAGCAATATCAAACCGCTTATTACGCCCTTTACTGCCGAGTTTTTATAACTCACTTTATCAACATCTATGAATATCGCTTTATTATTCACACCGATTTATTACCACTGATTTATTATCACTGATTTATAGCAACGACAGACAGGAACATTATGAGTAAGATAGAAAAACCAGACGACTTTCACCTCACCATTGCTGAGATTAAGAAAAAAGATTATCCACAACTTAAAGCCTTAATGGATCGCGTTTATGTCAACTTAGGCGGTGCATGGTCAAAAAACACCATTCATACCTTAATTGACGCCTTCCCTGAAGGACAAATTGCGCTCTTTGACCATGATGAGCTGATTGGTATTGTGCTATCGATGCGTGTTGATTACACCAAGTTTTCTAACCCGCATACTTATGATGATTTGATTGGTCATAAAGAGATTATTAGAGACAATCCGGATGGCGATGCTATTTATGGCTTAGATGCGTTAATCGACCCTGAATATCGTGGTTATCGTTTAGGTCGCAGGCTTTATGATGCGCGTAAAGAGCTGTGCCGCCAGTTAAACTTCCGTGCTATCTTAGCCGGTGGTCGTATTCCCAATTATCACAATCACCAAGATTTGACCCCTGGTGAATATATTGAAGCCGTTGAAGCTCGTGAAATTCACGACCCTGCGCTGTCGTTTCAGTTATCAAATGGCTTTATCGTTAAACGTATTTTGACGGCTTATTTGCCAGATGATGCCCAATCTAAAGGTTTTGCGACCTTACTAGAATGGGCAAATATTTATTATGAGCCGCAGGATTATAAGCCCAATACGCGTAAATCAGAGGTCAGAATCGGCGGTATTCAGTGGCAAATGCGTGAAGTTGAGTCGCCTGAAGAGCTGTTGCAACAAGTTGAATTTTTCGTCGATATTATGGCTGATTACAACTCTGACTTTGCTTGTTTGCCAGAATTCTTTAACGCGCCGTTAATGGGTTTGTGTGAATCAACTGATCAAAATGTGGCGATTCGCTTTTTGGCCGGTTATACCGAATGGTTTAAAAACGAGATTTCGCATTTGGCGGTCAGCTATAACGTCAACGTCATCACCGGTTCTATGCCGTTCTTGGACGACGACGATACCTTGTATAATGTCAGCTATCTATGCCGCCGTGACGGTACGGTTGAAGAGCAGCGCAAAATTCACATTACCCCGCATGAGCGTAGCGCTTGGGTGATTGAAGGCGGCGACGAAGTCAAAGTATTTGATACCGATGCTGGTCGTATCGGTATCCTAGTTTGCTATGACGTTGAGTTCCCAGAGCTTGCTCGTTTGATGGCGCTTGATGACATGGATATCTTGTTCGTCCCATTTTGGACAGATACCCAGAACGGCTATCTGCGCGTACGCCACTGCGCCCAAGCTCGGGCGATTGAAAACGAATGCTATGTGATGATTTGTGGTTCAGTCGGCAACTTACCGCAAGTTGAAAGCTTGGATATCCAATACGCACAGTCATCTATTTTCTCACCGTCAGATTTTGCTTTCCCGCATGATGCGATTATGGCGGAAACCACGGCCAATACCGAAATGGTATTCTTCTCTGATTTAAACTTAGACAAGCTTATTCATGTTCGTAATGAAGGCTCGGTGCATAACCTGCTTGACCGCCGTGATGATTTGTTTAGCTTAAAATGGAAGAGAAAGGCTAAAATTCCAGCAAGCAAATTGACCGATGAAGAGCGTCGTGAAAATTCAGGCAGCGTGCTTATCGGCGATCCACTGCAAGACCGTGCGCAAAAACCTTAAGCGGTTATTTTAAAAAGCGGTTATTTTAAAAAGTAACCACTCATAACAGTTCCATAGATTTTACGAATAATACGGCTGACCATTCAGCCGTTTATTTTTATCTATCAAACACATTGAGAGCAAAAAAGCAGCCACTATGACGACTGATTCTAATACTGAAAAAAACCTTGATATCGAAAAAAGCCTTGAGACGCCAAAAAAAACGCCAAAGCAAAAGATATTGTCTGTTGCTAAAAATCTGCTTATCTATGGCTTGGTATTTGCTGTCATTTATACCGCTATTAACTGGTGGCGCCAACCGGTCATGCCAGCCAATCCGCAATTGCAGTTGACCGACTATCAAGGGCAGAGCGTTGACTTAGCAGCAATGAGTCGGGATAAGCCAACGTTGGTATATTTTTGGGGAACCTGGTGTCCGGTTTGTCGGGTGACCTCGCCGACGATAGATAAGCTTGCCGCAGCAAATGACTATCCTGTGGTAACCATTGCGATTAAATCAGGCTCTGACCAAGAGCTACACAGCTACCTTGCTGAACATAATTATCAATTTACCACCGTCAATGACCAAGAAGGTGAGATATTCGCGGATTGGCAAGGGCAAGTCACGCCGTCTTATGTCGTTCTAAAAGATGGTGAAATGACGCAAGGCTTGACTGGTATGCAGCCACTTTGGTCGCTGAAATTGCGCTTATGGTTATCAGAAGTTTTTTAGCGCTTAGCCCATTAGGTATAATCTAATAAATAGACAATCAAATTTTCCAGACGTATGATTTAATAGACAAGGTATTGATGCTGGCATAAGTGCTTGGTTTTGGCCAAAAACAGGGCGATACTGGTCAGCTCTTTTTACCCTCCGCGTTTTGTCATATAATAGCTGCCGTTATCATATTCACTTTTCTCATTATTCTGCTATCTGTTAAAGATATTTTTTGTTGCAATCGTCTCATTAGTATTTATGATGGACGTAACTATTTTTATAAGCAATTCATAAGCAACACGTTATAAGCAATATCTTCTAAGTAAAGTTTTTTAAGCAAAAGGCTAGCATCGATTATCAAATATTTGGCCCCATATTATATTTAACCTTAAGCCTGAATTTCAAACGCAACCTCTAACCATCATCTTATAAGACACCTTCTATGACTGATAAAAGTAACGATACACCAAGCCAAGATTATAAAGACACCCTAAACCTTGCCGATACGCCTTTTGCGATGCGTGCAAACCTTGCCAAACGTGAGCCAGATTGGCTGGCTGCATGGGAAGCGGATGACGTGTACGGCAAAATTCGTCAGGCGCGTACAGGTGCGACCAAATACATTTTGCATGATGGCCCTCCATACGCCAACGGTCAGATTCACTTAGGTCATGCGGTCAATAAAGTATTAAAAGACATTATCGTGAAGTCAAAAACCTTATCGGGTTTTGATGCGCCTTACGTGCCAGGTTGGGACTGTCATGGTCTGCCTATCGAGCAAAAGGTCGAAGCTAAAGTTGGCAAAGTCGGTCAAAAAGTCTCTGCGACCGAATTTCGTGGTCTATGCCGCGAGTATGCAAGCACGCAGATTGAGCTGCAAAAGGCAGACTTTAAACGTCTAGGCGTGTTTGGTGATTGGGACAACCCTTATCTAACGATGAACTTCCATCAAGAAGCCAATATCGTGCGCGCACTTGCTAAAATTTATGACAACGGTCACGTAACCCGCGGTATGAAGCCTGTTAACTGGTGCTTAGACTGTAGCTCTGCCCTAGCTGAAGCCGAAGTTGAATACCAAGACAAAGTCTCTGACGCTATTTATGTGAGCTTTGATGTGCTTGATACCGAAAAGGTTGCAGCATTAAGTGCAATTGACGGCAATATCGCAGCCGTTATTTGGACCACGACACCTTGGACGCTACCTGCTAACCAAGCAATCGCCGTACATCCTGAGCATGACTATAGTGTGGTCGTAACTGAAAAAGGTAACTTGTTACTAGCCGCTGAACTTGTCGAAACCGCATTAAGCGAGCTTAAACTTAGCAATCAAGGCGTATTGGCAACGGTATCAGGACGCGAGCTTGAAGGTCTGCGCGCCCAGCATCCACTGATTGCAGACCGCCAAGTACCACTAATCCTAGGCGATCACGTGACCACCGATAGCGGTACTGGCCTCGTCCATACGGCCCCTGGTCACGGTCTTGACGATTATATCGTTGGCCTGAAATATAACTTGCCCGTTGAAAACCCAGTAAGTGGTACGGGCGTTTATTTAGAGAGCGCGGCGGTATTTGCAGGCGAGCATATCTATAAAGCCAATCCGCAAATTATCGCTACCTTAAATGATAACGGTCATTTAATCAGCCATACCAAAATTGAGCACAGCTATCCGCATTGCTGGCGTCATAAATCGCCGATTATTTTCCGTGCAACGCCGCAGTGGTTTATCAATATGGAAACCAAAGGTTTGCGTGAGCGTGCGCTTGCCGATATCCCTAAGGTCAACTGGACGCCAGCATGGGGACAAAACCGCATCGAAGCGATGATGACCGGTCGCCCAGATTGGTGTATCTCACGCCAGCGTACATGGGGCGTGCCGATTGCCTTTTTCACTCATAAAGAAACCGGCGAGCTGCATCCTAATACGCTTGAGCTGATGGAAGTTGCTGCACAAAAAATCGATGCTGGCGGCGTAGAAGCTTGGTTTGATGCCAGCTGTGAAGATTTCTTAGGCGAAGAAGCCGCTGATTATGATAAAGCAACGGATACGTTAGACGTTTGGTTTGACTCAGGAACGACGCATTTTGCCGTCCTTGAGCAGCGCGATGAATTAACCAATCCTGCTGATATGTACTTAGAAGGTTCTGATCAGCATCGCGGTTGGTTCCAGACGTCACTACTTACCTCTGAGGCGATGTACGAGCGCCCACCGTTTAAGCAAGTGTTGACCCATGGTTTTGTCGTCGATGAAAACGGCCGCAAGATGAGTAAATCACTTGGCAATATCATCACGCCGCAAGACGAGATCAATAAAACCGGCGCGGATATGCTGCGTTTGTGGATTGCGTCGAGCGATTATCGTTATGAGATGAGCGCAGGTAAAACGGTCTTTAAAGGCGCCATCGATATGTATCGCCGTATCCGTAATACCTTGCGCTTCTTGCTGGCT
Source organism: Psychrobacter sp. CMS30 (assembly GCF_904846565.1). NCBI lineage: Bacteria > Pseudomonadati > Pseudomonadota > Gammaproteobacteria > Moraxellales > Moraxellaceae > Psychrobacter > Psychrobacter sp. CMS30. The sequence continues at coordinate 47,903 of NZ_CAJHBF010000001.1, forward strand.
AATACCGATGACTTCGATCCAGCGACCAATAGCGTTGATATTAATGAGCTGGTCAGCCTTGATAAATTTATCATTGAGCGTGCGCAGACGATACAAGCACAAATCATTAGCGCCTATGATGCGATGGACTTTCACCAAGTCACCCAGCATATCACTGCGTTTTGCTCGCAGGATTTAGGCAGCTTCTATTTAGATATTATCAAAGACCGTCAGTACACGACCCAAACTGATGGACAGCCGCGTCGCTCTGCGCAAACGGCGATTTACCATATCGCTCATGCGTTGATTCGTTGGATTACGCCGATTTTGTCATTCACCGCGCAAGAAGCGTGGGAAGTATTGGAAGGTAAAAACGGCAATGACGCAGGATACGTGTTTACCGAAGAATGGTATACCTTCCCAGAGTTTGAGCTAAGCGCCATCAGTACCGATGACTGGCAACGTATCATGCAGGCAAAAGATATGGTCAATAAACATATCGAAACCGCACGCGGTGAAAAAATCATCAATGCCAACTTATCTGCTGGCGTTGATTTATATGCCGATGGTGCGATGCATGAAAGCTTGGCCAAGCTTGGCGAAGAGCTACGTTTTGTGCTAATCACCAGTAGCGCAACTTTGAAGCCAATGAGCGCTGCCCCTGCTGACAGTCAAAACAATACTGCCCAAACTGATAACAATGCCGATGAATCAGTCGATTTAATAGTCGAAGTCAGCGCCGCCACTGGTACTAAATGCGTACGCTGCTGGCATATCCGCGATGATATCGGTACAGATAGTACGCACCCAGAGTTATGCGCACGCTGCGTGACCAACGTCAGCGGCGACGGCGAGGTGCGCCATTATGCCTAAATCAGCGCCTAACTCTACGCCTAATCCGACAGACTCATCGGAACATAAGCAGCCGCAGGTGGATGTTGATCATTCGCCTAAACCTGCCCATGCGACCACGGGCAGCTCAACCACACCCAAAAGTCGCCTGAATAAGACACCAAAAATGGTTGCTAATGGCAGTCGCGCTTTTATGTGGTACTTGCTATCACTGGTTGTAATTATTATTGATCAGTGGACGAAGTGGTTGGCTGAAACCAAGCTAAACTTCCTCGAGCCAGTGCCCGTGATTGAGCCGTTTTTAAATTGGACGCTTGCTTACAATTATGGCGCGGCGTTTAGTTTCTTAGCAGATCAAGCAGGTTGGCAAAAGTGGTTCTTTGCTGGACTTGCATTGATCATGTCGCTATTTTTGATCGGCTATTTGGTGAAAGCACCGCGTAAAGCCAAGTTGTTATCATTGGGTCTAGCCTTGGTGCTTGGCGGCGCCATTGGTAACCTGATTGACCGCTTGCTACATGGTCACGTGATTGACTTTATCCATGTGCATTATGCGGACGTTTGGCATTATCCAATCTTTAATATTGCCGATATCGGTATTTGTATTGGTGTGGCGTTGATTGTTATTGATATGCTGTTTTTGGAAAAAAAGCGTGATGCTTAAATGATATAAATAAGATGACTTTGTAAATAGGCTACCAAATCGGTAGCCTATTTTTTTTGCGTTTTTGTCGAGAGATAGCATATCGAATCTTATCGATAACGTAAGCCCTATAGTCGAATGGCGCGAAAAACGCTAAAGTATGATCAGTTCAATATAAAAAGGTTGCTGCCATGTCTGATAGTCAAACGTCTAATAACCCAATAAAACCTATTACCCAGAAGCAAATATCAGCGTCTGACGACATTGATGATAATAATAGTGGTAATACCGTAACTTTATCAGTGATACAAGCTGATATCACTACGTTAAATATAGATGTCATTGTCAATGCTGCCAATTCAAGTTTGCTTGGCGGCGGCGGTGTAGACGGCGCGATTCATCGGGCAGCTGGACGTGAGTTATTAGCATCTTGTCGTACATTGAATGGTTGCCAGACAGGCGATGCTAAAATCAGTCCAGCGTTTAAGCTGCCTTGTCAATATGTGATTCACACGGTAGGCCCTGTTTGGCATGGCGGCAATCAACATGAGCCAGAGCTACTTGCCAACTGTTATCGAAACTCACTAGATTTAGCCGTCAAGCACAATCTTACCAGCATTGCCTTCCCCGCTATTAGTACCGGTGTTTATGGTTACCCGCTGGATAAAGCAACCAAAATAGCAATTGATACAGTGCAAAATTATGTGTTAAATGCTCTAGAACAGGCGACTAATTTCTCTATCCGCGAGGTTATCTTTTGCTGCTTTTCAGCCAGCGATGCCGCTGTTTATAAACAAGTGTTAGAGTCGATTTAAAGCGATATTTATAAAATCATTAAACATAAAAAAACCACTAGCAATAGTGGTTTTTTATTTTGAACGTTGCAATTCATTCATACATTTAAAACAACGTAATCATGCATCATCTGCATGTGTTTGCTTAAACTCAGCATACTCAACTTGATACAATGAGCCAAGGCGTTGCTGCAAGTCGCTATCTAAAATCTTTTTCGCCTCTTTAAAAAACTTGTTTTCTTCTTCTTTTAAATGATGGCGTACCTTATGAATCAAATCTGCACAGGTGCTATCCCACTTCTCTTTACCAATACGCCCATCATCCAAGGTTTCCATCATCTCATCCATTTCATGATGCTCAGTAATGGCATGCCGAGACAAATCAAGCCCATCATCATGCTGCATGACGGGCACATATAAATGGCGCTCTTCTGCCGCCGCATGCGAGTGTAATTCAAGCTTTAACTCTTCATAAATGGCTTTACGCTGCGCCTCATCTTTCGTGCTTTCAAGCTTATCGCATAAAGCCCGCTGTATCTCATGATTGTCGATTAAGGCTGTAAAAATATCTTGTGTTAAATCAACTTCGTTAGCATTATTATTGTTATTACTCATTAGTTTCCTCTTTAAAGTTATTGCTACGTTAAGTATTCAAATGGTTCTATTTAATTCTCAAGTATCATAACAATAATAAAAGCCGCTATTGTCATCTATCAGTTAGCAATAGATAGTCATTTGGTTAAAACTAGCATTTAATAATGACGAGTTAGGCAGTTATTCAATACTTTAATCACTGTATATGCTAAAACTTAATCAAATGGCAAGTTTGCCAAGAATGCAAAGTCTTTACCCGCCAATATAAACAACAATCCTGCCAAATTAATAATCACAGTTAAATAATAAGTAATACGAAATTCAGGCTTTTGCGACTTATGACGCAAGTAGGTTTGCGCGACCATCGCCCCAACCCAACCGCCAAGCGCACTTAGCAGATGCAATGTTGACTCAGGCGTCCGCCAAGCACCACTTTGAGCAGCAGCTTTGTCTTTGGCATACATGCCATAGGTTATGACGCCTAATACCGCGTACCAAGCAAGTACCAGCCAGTTTAGCTTATTCATGACCACCAATAAAATTAAAACCCCATAAAAGCCAATGCCAAGAAACAAGCGTTTCTTTTGGCCTGCTTCAAAGTCGGCTTGGGCGCTGCGTTTATGATTCCGCTGCCGGATTTGGCGGTTCTTTTGCGCCATTTTTTGCTGCACAAAGCTGAGCTCTTGCACATCCTTTGCCTGCAAGCGACCCTGATTGTCTTGCCTCACTATAAAAACCACTTGCTCGCCAATTTCGGGACGACGCTGGGCTTTAAACGCGCTAACATGAAAAAATACCGACTCGCCCACAGCGGTTTCGATAAAACCAAAACCTTTATCGTCCTGCCATTTTTTAATATGACCTTGTTGTTTAGTGCTTAGGTTTTTCGTTTTCATATTCATAGTTTTTTATCATCGATTATTTTTACAACTAGTATATAACTTTCCTGCACTCATAAAAAAAGCTAAGAGCTTTACTCTTAGCTTTTTAGTGACCATAAAAATACCTTAACAAGACATTAAGGTATTAACGGCATTTTTTCTGCTCATACAAGTTGGTCAAATTATTGCGACGATCTTTTGCCGCATTGATAGCTTCTTCAGTATTAGAATAGGTACCAATCAAAGCTGGCCAAAATAAAATTGCGGCAGCTACATTCTTACCAGTCGCTTTACGCTCAGCACGTGCTTTTTGCTCAAAGTCATCAGCTTCAGCTATTTCATTAAGAATTTGCTGACAAGATAAATTAACATCACTTACCTTTTTAGTTTGTACAACATGTGGCGTAGCACACCCTTGAGCCAATAATGCGAACATTCCAATTACTAAAACCGCTTTTTTCATAATCATCTCAGAAGTTGTTTAACTTACAATTATTAATAGATAAGTTACGTTGCTTAAATTAAGTTTACATTTATATACATTAAGAAAGATAATGTCAACTTAATTTCATTCTTGAACAACTTTAATTGTTTATAATTTTTAGTCGAGATATTAACGCATTGTATTTATTAATTTTTTAAAAAGACATATGAAATAGATTGGTAAAAATATCGGTAACAGCTTATAAAAGTGGCCTAACACATATCCGTCACATCAAGAGGTTTAGTCTATAGGCTATGCTAAACTCTCTATTATAATTAACCCTCTTAATCCTATTCTATAAAAGACACATTACTATGACCGACTCTCAATTTATCACGCCTAATGAAGACATTCGTATCACTCACGGCAGCCTTGTGAAGCTGCATTTTGAAGTATCGCTAGAAAACGGTACGATGATTGATTCAACCTTTAACCGCGATGCGCCAGTGACGCTGACGATTGGCGATGAGAGCTTATTGCCAGGCTTTGAGCAAGTGCTGATGAACCTACGGGCTGGCGATACGCGTAGCGCTCACCTTGAACCTGAGCAAGCGTTTGGTGAGTGGAATCCTGATAACATCCAGCATTTTAGCCGCACCCAATTTGCCTTGGTCGCTGACAATCCTGAAATCGGTATGCTGGTCGAGTTTGAAGACAAAGGCAAAAACACTCTGCCCGGTACCATTAGTGCCATCAATGATGACGAAGTAGAAGTCGATTTCAACCATCCACTTGCTGGTCAATCGGTACTTTTTAAAGTAAAAATATTCCAAGTCACCCCACCGGGCGTCACGGGTATCAAGCTGATGTAGTATAAAAATAGCTCTGTATTAAAATCAAAAAGGACAGATACATGCAATATCAAACACTGCCGCAACTCAATGAAAAAGTTTCAAAAATTTGCTTAGGAACGATGACGTGGGGACAGCAAAATAGCGAAAGCGATGCGCATGCTCAGATGGACATGGCACTTAGTGCAGGCGTGAACTTTTGGGATACCGCTGAAATGTATCCATCACCGCCTGATAAAGACAAACAAGGCGATACCGAACGCTTTATGGGCACATGGTTTAACAAAACCAAACAGCGTAACAAGGTCATTCTTGCCAGTAAAATATCACCGATGAATTTTTTACGTGACGGTCAAACGCGTTTTAATGCCGTGCATATTAGTAGCGCTATCGATGGCAATCTTGAGCGCCTGCAGACAGACTATATTGATATTTATCAGCTACACTGGCCTGAGCGTCAAACCAATTATTTTAGCCAGCTCGGTTATACTGAAGAGATGGCAGCGCAGCCGCTAGATGACTTGACGCCTTTTTTAGAGACTATCCAAGCACTAAATGATGAGATTAAAAAAGGTCGCATTCGTGCTTATGGACTATCCAATGACACCGCTTGGGGTCTGATGCGCTATCTGTGGGAAGCGGAAAAAAATGTTTTAATCGCGCCTATCACGGTGCAAAATCCTTATAGTTTGCTAAACCGCGTATATGAAGTTGGCATGGCAGAGATTGCCCATCGTGAAAATGTCGGTTTACTTGCCTACTCGCCGCTCGGCTTTGGGGTATTGTCTGGTAAATATCTTGACGGTAAACGTCCTACTGGCGCGCGCCTGACGATGTATGATCGCTTTGCTCGTTATACCAATGAAGAAGCACTATCAGCCACCGCCAAATATGCCAAAATCGCAGCAGATGCTGGTTTGGATATGGCGCAAATGGCATTGGCCTTTGTCAATTCGCGCTCGTTTGTCACCAGTAATATCATCGGGGCGACCACCACTGAGCAGCTGCAATCCAATATTGATAGCATCAACTTAACTTTAAGCGCAGACGTCTTAGCTGCTATCGAAGCGGTACATACCCAGCATCCTAATCCGTCACCATAATTTTACGTGGTCATAGATTGATATTGTTCAGCTTTCAATAACCTGACGCTCAGGTATTGGTATAGCAAAGAAAAAGGCGCAAATCGTTAGTATTGACTACTAAGATTTGCGCCTTTTTTATGACTACTTTTTCTATTAAAGCTTTTCTATTTTAGACCGTTTGATGCTTGCTTATACTTTAGCTACTTTAGCTACTTTAGCTACTTTCGTTAATACGCGTGAGTGTAACTCCGCCAAACCTTCCTGCATATGCGCTTGTAATAAATCGGTCAGCTCACTTTTGCTCAAGCCTTTAGGATCTATCGGTTCAAGCGGTAAGACAAAAGCCGTCACATCTTTACTATCAAGCACCTTTTTTAAACTTTGTTTCATCGTCAGCTTACCGTAATAAGGTAACGCTTCACTCAAAGTGCCGTCCTTATTCACATAAGCAATCACTAGCGGGCGTACAGGAACGTCCGCATCTATCGCTGCTTGTAGCAAGGTGCCGTGGATACGCTTAATTTTTTTGCCATCGGTGGTGGTCGCTTCTGGAAAAAAGATAACCGAAAAGCCCTTGGTTAAAAAGGTAGCAATTTGGGCAGCGACCGTGCCAGCATCACCGGAACCACGCTCGATAAATACCGTCCCTGCGGCATGCGCCAACTTACCAAATATCGGCCAATCACCAATCTCAGCTTTTGATAAGAAAAAAGCAGGACTCAACGTACCCACTACCGGAATATCCATCCATGACACATGGTTAGAAACCCATAGACCATGGTGTTGCTCTACGCGCTCGACTGCCACGACCTGTACGCCAAAAGAACCTGCCATTTTTCGGCAAAACGCTTGAATATAGCGCGGCAGTTTTTCGCGTGGTGGCTGTTTAAAGGCACCAATACGTTGGGCGGCGCGTAGTCCGCCAGCGATAGTGGTGGTCATGCCAGCGATTTGTTTGCCGCGACCTAATTGCTGTTTGAGTGAAAAGCCTGACTTAGATTGGCTCATCTGTGTCCCTCGTGGTTAAAAACTTATTTATTAAAAAGCCTATTTATTAAAATAGCTTATATGGCTAAAAAGCTCATTGCTTAAAAAACGTATGATTATATCTCGTAAACAAGCGTCATGAGTATAACAAAATTTATTCATTCAGTGACGACTTGTACACTGAGTTATGAGTGGCTTTTGTTAATATTTTGCAATAGTTAGCTATCAGCTCATTTTTACGCCTCTCATTTTTACTTTACCACCGCTCGACAGATTAGCACGTTTAGAAAAGCCAACCTTGTCGTTAATAGCTTCTTTCCGAAAACCCTCATACTTTCATTATTAAAACATTTAATAATAAACGCTGTAACATAAAAGTATGGCTAATTGCCTTAATACGCTTTAATATCAAGTGATAAGACCACATATAGAGGGTCATACGAAGGCTATAGCGACGCTTAACAAACCGATATTAGCCATCTATTTACTTAATAACATAGGTGATACTCTTTGGATTATTTTGAAAGACATGAAGGTGGCGAGCGCGCCATTATAGTACATTTAGACATCCGCCAAATTCAAGATCCTGATGATCTAAATGAATTTGAGCTACTTGCAGATTCGGCTGGTGCCGATCGTTTGGCACTGGTCACAGGCTCACGTGCACGTCCTGATGCCAAATACTTCGTTGGTAGCGGTAAAGCACAAGAAATAGCAGAATTGGTACGCGAACACGACGCTGATATCGTCCTTTTTAATCACAATTTATCGCCATCACAAGAGCGTAATATTGAAGCTTTGGTACAATGCCGCGTCCTTGACCGTACAGGCTTAATTTTAGATATTTTTGCCCAGCGTGCCCGTACTTACGAAGGTAAGCTACAGGTTGAGCTTGCGCAGCTGAATCATTTATCGACACGTTTGGTACGTGGTTGGACGCATTTGGAGCGCCAAAAAGGTGGTATTGGTCTACGTGGACCGGGTGAAACCCAGCTTGAAACAGATCGCCGCTTATTACAAGTGCGTGTAACCCAGCTAAAAACCAAACTTGAAAAAGTACGCCAAACTCGTGCTCAAGGACGAGCGCGTAGGCAAAAATCAGACGTGCCGACTATCTCACTCGTCGGTTATACCAACGCGGGTAAATCTACCCTGTTTAATCGCTTGGTTGATGAAAACATTTACGCAGCGGACAAATTATTTGCCACCCTTGACCCGACCTTGCGCCGTTTAGACTGGCAAGGCGTCGGTCGCGTGGTTTTGGTCGATACCGTTGGTTTCGTTCGTCATCTGCCGCATGAACTGGTCGAGTCGTTCCATGCAACCTTAGAAGAGACGTTAGAAGCCGACTTACTACTGCATGTTATCGATTCGTCTAGTGAAGATATGCACGAGCAGATTCAAGCGGTAAAAGACGTACTTGCTGAAATCGACAACGATGTGCCTGTGCTCAACGTTTACAATAAAATTGATATCACTGATGAGCCTGCGCACATTGGCTATGCTAAGGAAGGTCAGCCAAATCGGGTTTATGTCTCTTCTCGCGAAAACTTAGGTATGGAAGAGCTGTCACTTGCTGTGCAGCAGCTATTAATGGGCACTTTGACCACCTTTGATTTGACCCTACCTTATAATGCGGGTCAATTTAAAAACACCTTGTATGAGCTTGGCGTGATTTTAGAAGAAAGCTATGATGATAATGGTCATGAATGTTTAACCATTCGTCTGCCAAGCGACAGGCTTAAGCAGCTATTAGGTCAAGCCAATTTAAAACCGTTAGATGTCTTGCCGTTGGCACAGGCAACATTGCTAATGCCGATACTTGAAGAGTTTGAACAGATTGATGAAGACATTAACACTGGAGAAGAAGAATCTTTAACGGCAGAAGAAGAAAATGCCTTTGCCGAGTTTGAAGCGTTAAATTCTGCGGCACAAGAATCTGATTCGCAGAGTTAAGCAGCTTTGCCTCAAACCATTTACTCTAAATGATATTTAAGAAAAGGACGCTATTATTTGATAGCGTCCTTTTTATATGCCCTGTGCTTAGTTACTGTTGTATGAGAGATTTAAAACTGCTTCATACCCTTATCATACCTGCAATCTACGCTTAGGCTTTATTAGTGCGCCTACTCTCTATATAATCAGGCTCTATGATTGCGTTAAAATGTTACATTTAAAAAGCAGCTGTTAGAATCTCTATGTTAAAACGCATCCGAAAAATAATACCAGTAACACTCAGTTGCTAAGTTGCGCAGTTATTAATACTACTAGCTATTGATGCAGTAGGATTTTTTATAGTCACAGCATTAAATGCTATGTACTTTTATTAGCTCCCATTTATACCTTCTCTTGTTATATTTTATTTGGCCAAAATTGCTTATGAAGCCTTCCTCTTCTTCGAACATACCCTTATGGATGGCGTTAATATTGACGCTGATACTGGTTGTGGTGGTTCGTGAATCCGCCGTTATTGTTTGCCAATGGGCCGGTATCGAAAAAGCCGCCAATATCGTTGGTCTGCTGACGATGTTTGTTATTTTGATGGTTTGGCGACTGGTAAAAGGGCTGCCCAGTTGGCTAACCCAAGCAAGTAACACCTTATTGGTTGATAGTGGCTTTGCTTTTTTGCCCGTTTCTGCCGGTGCAGGCTTGCTGCTATTCGCATTAGGCGATGAATTTTGGGGTGTGATGCTGACGATGATTATCAGTACACTTATCCCGCTTTGGGGACTGGCTATCCTTGCCAATCGCTCTCTTAATAACAGCGGCGATACAGACAATACGCTTAACGACAATCTGAATACGACCAACAAGCAGAAGGGACAGCATTAAGCTGTAGGGACGAGGCAATGTTATGAGTTTTGATAGTATGTTTACCGCAACCCTTGCTGCGATATTATTAACCTTGGTAGCGCACGTTATTGCCCGCGTCCTCGCACGCAAGCTGTCATGGTTGCCAATGGTCATCACCGCATTGGTATTAGTGCTGCTATTTTTGTTTATTTTGCAATGGGATTACAACCATTATTACAGCGTGGCAAAACCGGTATTCGATCACCTCCTAGGCTATGTGACGGTATTACTGGCCGTACCATTGGCAGCGATGAACTTTAAAGGCTTGCCGGTTAAAAAGCTCACCATGATTGTGGCGTTGGCGAGCGTGGTTGGCGCCTTGCTACCCATGTCGCTGGCCTATCTATTTTCACTGAGTAACGAGACCATCTTAGCATTTGCCACCCGTTCAGTGACCACACCGATTGGTCTCAGTGTGGCGGATTTGATTAAAGCGCCACTGGCGATGGCAAACCTGATTATCATTGTGTCAGGACTTATTGGTGGTACCCTAGCGCGCTTCTTATTTCGCGGTATTGACGATGACCGCGCCAAAGGCTTAGCACTTGGCTTAGCAGCGCATGCCTTTGGCACCGTAGAAGCGTGGCAAATCAGTCATACTGCTGGACGTTATGCCGCCTTTGGCTTGGCCGTTAATGGTTTGGTTACCGCTATTTGGGTACCTATCTTTATTAGTGCGTTATCGTCTTAAAATGATTTAAGTTAAATGTAAACACAAAGCCCATCATCCTTGATGGGCTTTGATTTTTAGCTAAATTATTCATATTTTATGGAATTTTTTACCGCCATTTCTTGATGGTCTTTACCACAAATATAAAGGCAAAAACCTCGCCATTATAAGCTACTGAGCAGCATCCCTTCTATTACCATCTTGATTTCATTCAAATTTTTTTACAAATTAAAATAGCTTTTGACTGCGCGTGCACGCATTCAGATGTGGCAAAAACTTATTTTGTGTTATAGTAAACAACTATTATTTTTTGTATCTATTGCAAGTGGTTTTGTTAGACGTGAATTCGTAGGTAGTTGCCATATTTGGTTACTATAAAATCCTACAGACGCGATAACCGCTTTGACGCGCGACCTGACGCGCTTATAGGCAAAGCAATTTGCTATTACTCGATAAAAAGTGATAACCCTATGATAAATATTGCACCTTTAATGACGCGCTGCTTGTCTCCCGTTTTACTGACGGCTATTGCCCTCTCTAGCCTCCCTATCGCCGCTCAAGCAGGCAATATGTATATCTACAAAGACAAAGGCGGACAAGTACTCCTTACCAACGTCAATCCTAGCGGTAATTTTGATAAATTTAACAAAAAAGTAAAAACCACCTATTATAAAGATTCTAACGCTTACAATGCCGGTAGCAATACTAATGCGGATTACGGTAGCAGCACTGCAAGTAGTAGCGGCAGCCGCAACTCCTATGACAGCTATATTCGTGCTTCAGCCGAGCGTCATGGCGTAGATCCTGCGCTGATGAAAGCTATGATGCATACCGAATCTGCCTTTAATCCCAATGCTCGCTCACCTGTCGGTGCCCAAGGTTTGATGCAGCTGATGCCAGCGACTGCCCGCCGCTTTAAGGTCAGTAATCCATGGAATCCTGCCGATAACATCGAAGGCTCAGCGAAATATATCGCTTGGCTGATGCGCCGCTTTAACAATAACGTTGAATTTGCCGTGGCTGGTTATAACGCTGGTGAAGGTAACGTCGATAAATATAATGGCATTCCACCGTTTAAAGAGACGCGTAATTATGTCAAAAGTGTGATGAGTCGTTATCATAGCCTATATAAAAATGATTCAGCGTTATCAGGCAAAACCATGAATGCCAATAATGCTACTAGTACCACTAACGGCAGTGGTATGCAAAATGTCAGTTATGGTACCAGTAGTAATACCAACAGTGCCAGTTACGCCAATTCTGCTTACTTAGCACTACGTTAATACTGATCATTAATATTTATACTCAGCATAGATAGCTTATCTTTTAAATCTTGCAGAAGTAAACAAACACAAAAAAGCCCGTTATATCAATAACGGGCTTTTTTACGATTTATACTGCTTGTTCTATATTACTTAAAGCTTACTTGCTAGCAGCTTGAGCGGCAGCAACTTCAGCAGCAAAGTCTTCTTGCTTCTTCTCGATGCCTTCACCAACTTCTAGACGTTTGAAATCAAGTACTTTTACGCCTTCAGCTTTTAATACGTCACCAACTTTTTTCTCATTGTCCATCACGTATGGTTGACGTAGTAACGTTACTTCGTCTAGGTACTTACGTAAGCCACCTTCGATCATTTTTTCAACGATGTTGTCAGGCTTGCCAGACTCTTTCGCTTTTGCTTCGATGATGTCTTTTTCGCGTGCTAATACATCAGCATCTACGCTTTCATCATCTACTGCAACAGGGTTGAATGCTGCAATGTGCATCGCAAGGTTTTTGCCAGTGTCTGCACTGCCGCCTTCATAAGATACAACCACACCGATACGTAGACCGTGACGATATGCAGCAATGTTTGCGCCTTCAAGTACTTCAACACGGCGGATTTGGATGTTCTCACCGATTTTTTGTACTAGAGATACACGTGCTTCTTCAACTGTTTGACCACCGCCATAAGGCAATGCAGAGATAGCTGCAACGTCAGTCTCATTGTTTTCTAGCGCGATGTTTGCGACTTTTTCTGCAAATGCAGTAAAGTTTTCATCTTTTGCAACGAAGTCAGTTTGGCAGTTAACTTCTAACAAGAATGCTTTGTTGTCACCTTGAGCGATAATGATAGCACCGTCAGCTGCGATGTTACCGGCTTTTTTAGCCGCTTTCGCTTGACCTGATTTACGTAGGTTATCAATGGCAGTTTCAACATCACCATTTGACTCTTCTAACGCTTTTTTACATTCCATCATGCCAAGACCAGTACGGTCGCGCAATTCTTTTACCATTTTGGCAGATACTTTTACTTCTGACATAAGAGTTACCTTTTATTATATACATGAATATTGTTATGTAGGGGTATGCTTAAAATCTATTCGATAACTTGATTAATATTAAGTAAACATTACTCTTAATATTAGACTTAAGCCTTAATAAAACCACTCATATTTAATGATTATTTATATCATCAAAAAAGCAATGTGGCTCGTATAGACGATAATACTCGCCCAATCATGACACGCTTATTAATTTTGACCATAAACCATTAAGAGCAAGGCATGACGAGTAAAACTACATCATGCCTTTTATGAGCTTATATGCTGTTAATAACCTTATATGAATGCTGATAAGATAACTATCAAGACACCGTTACAAAGTTAAACCTTAGCGGTCAGCGATTTATTCTGCTGGAGTTGCAGCAGCTTCTTCAGCTTTAGCTTCAACTGGCGCTTCTTCAGCAGCAGCAGCAGGTGCTTCTTGGTCAGCTTTGCCACCAGCTTGAGTTTGTGCGTATTCTTTACCAGCGATAATCGCATCGGCCATAGAAGTTACGTACAAAGTCACGGCACGGATAGCATCATCGTTAGCTGGGATGATGTAATCAACGTTATCTGGGTTAGAGTTAGTATCAACGATACCGATAACTGGAATACCTAGGTTTTTAGCTTCTTTGATAGCAATCGCTTCATGATCTACGTCTACAACGAAGATTGCGTCAGGTAGGCCGCCCATGTCTTTGATACCGCCTAGTGAACGCTCAAGTTTTTCCATGTCACGGGTACGCTCTAACGCTTCACGCTTAGTAAGCTTAGCGAAAGTACCGTCTTCTGCTTGTTTTTCTAGCTCTTTTAGACGGTTGATTGACTGGCGTAGTGTTTTCCAGTTAGTCAACATACCACCTAACCAGCGATGGTCAACGTATGGCATGCCAGCGCGAGCTGCTTGCTCAGCGATGATACCGCTTGCTGCGCGTTTAGTACCCACGAACAATACTTTGTTTTTCTTAGCAGCTAGGCCGTTTACGTAAGTCAATGCTTCGTTAAACGCTTTTACTGTGTGCTCTAAGTTGATGATGTGAATCTTGTTACGGGCACCAAAAATATATGGACCCATTTTTGGATTCCAAAAACGTGTTTGGTGACCAAAGTGAGCGCCGGCTTGTAGTAAGTCGCGCATTTCGATTTTGGTTGGATTCTTTGTAGCCATGTTAAATGTCCTGTTGGTTGGGTTATGCCTCCACATCACAAAAACTGCCTATCTAGCGACACGCATCTGCCCTTGTTAATGCTCATCAATAGCGCATTAAGCCAATAGTAACTTTGGGCAAATTAATCAAGTCGCCAAACACCCAGCAATTTTTTGCCATGATGTGTGTGTCATTGGTTGATGGGTTGGTTTAAAAAATGAGCTATGATTTGAACGTAAAGAATAATACTAAATGCTAAAAAATAGCTGGGCTGTATTTTATCATATAAGTGAGAGTGACTTCTACTATTATTATATCGCGCTGTTGCTCAACTACTCCGCATTATCCAAATTCAAATTACGGTCTATTTGCCAAATTAAATAAGTACCAAGACTCATCAGCGCAAACATCGCGATACCGATTTTCAATACCGGATTAACGGGGAATAAGTTTAATAATAAGCCGCCGAAGATACCAACCGAAAACATCAACGAGCCTTGTAGAGCACTTGCCATACCAGCGCGGCGTTTTTGGAAAGCGAGCGCAATCGCCGATGCGTTTGGCTGCGTCAAACCCAAACCGGCAATACAGAAGAAAATACAGGCCAAGACCAACGGCAACCATGCATCGGTACCAAAGATTAGCCCTATCCCAAACAGTGCCCCAGCCGAGATAACTTGCATCATCGCACCAAAACGCAGAATACTCAAAATGCGGAAACGATTGGTCAGCCATTGATTAAGTTGGGTTAAACCCACAAACCCTGCCGCATTCATGCCAAACAACCAACCGAAATGTGTCGCTGACATGCCGTAGGTATCCATGATTAATTCAGAAGCAGAACTAATATAGACAAACATCGCCCCCATCAATAGTCCGCCACCAATCGCTGGATAATTAAAAGTCGGATCCTTTAATAAATCCCAATATTGGCTCAATACTTCTTTGGCAGGACGAACGTTACGGTTTTCTTCGGTGAGCGTTTCAAAAAAGAAAAACTTGGTGAGTAATAAGTTTAGCGTGCCAAAGGCCGCCAAAAACCAAAAGATAGAATGCCAACTAAAGAATTGTAAAAATATAGCACCCAATGACGGCGCTAATATCGGCGCTAAACCCATCACCAATATCATGATAGAAAAGGCTTTCGCTGTTTGCTTGGCAGTCAGGCGATCACGAATGGCAGCACGGGTAACAACCGCACCAACACAAGCACCAAGCGCTTGCAACGTACGACCAACAAACAATACGTATTCATTATCGGTGGTGGCACAAATAATCGAGGCAATCACATATAAAGTCATGCCGATATATAAAGGTTTGACGCGTCCAACGCGATCACTAAATGGACCATAAAACAGCTGACCAAATACCAAACCGACAAAATAAGCTGGAACGGAGTTGGCCATAAACGCAGTCGAGACACCAAAATCCTCTGCCATCGATGGTAATGCAGGCAAATACATATCAATCGATAATGGCCCGACTGCAACGATAAGCCCAAGCATCATAATCCATGCAACAGGCAAATCGGCAGAGCGCACTCGGTCAGCAGCATTCGGTTTATTAGGCAGGGAGGATTTTGGAGCAGACATAATTAGACCATATGATAGAGTGATTATTATTTTATTATTGATGCCTGATTTGTTTTGTAATTTTAATAAGCTTTTATTTTAAACCAAGCTTTGTTAAAAATGACTTCTACAAACAATCATGCCTACTGACAGGCAGTGACGCAAGCAGTCTAGAAAAACAGATAATGCTATATTGCACTATCTGCTTGTAATTCAATAGACGCTTGATGTGAATAAAACAAACCTGTGTAACTAAAACAATCTATCAAGACATGGCTAATTTTTCTAACGGAATTGACGTTTGCCAAAAGCGGTACTGGCTTGTTTGGCTTTTCTAAGCGCCAGTTTACGATTGCGACCAAACATCATTTTTAACTGCCAAACTTTTTCTTTATATAATGTCGTGGCTGGCTGCTGGAACATCGCATTGATAACGCGCTTACTTGCTAGCACCGCATCGGGTGAGCGCTCAGCAAACTCAGCGGCAAGCTTTTGCGCCTGCTCAAGTGGCGTCTCACTACAATGGCTGACCAAACCAAGCGCTTTGCCTTCCTCGGCATTCACGGTACGAGCCGTCATTGCCAGCTCCTTTAAGATATCAGCGCGTACGACACCAAACCCTGATTGCGTCAAACCCATGTCAGGTACGAGCCCCCACTTGGCTTCCATAATAGACAATTTGCATTCAGGATGGCTAATACGCACATCACAAGCCAGCGCCAGTTGTAAGCCTGCACCAATACAATAGCCTTCTAAAACCGCAATCACTGGCACGGGCACATCACGCCAAACCAAGCAGACGCGTTGAAATAGGCTTTGCCAAGGTTTAATAAGCTCCCATAGCGCAAAGGCTTGGTTTTTGGGGTGGTTTAAATCGCCTAAATCGATACCGGCACAAAACGTGCCTTCAGCGCCATTAAGAATCACTGCGCGTATACTTTTATCTTTACTGATACGACCGGCGACCGCTATCAACTCTTCGACCACTTTAAAACTCATGGCGTTCTTTTTTTCCGGTCGATTAATAGTCACCGTTAATATATTGTCATTGGCGCTGACTTGTAATGTCTCATACTGGTAAGTGGCAATAGCGTGCATAATCATCCTTAATAATAAATAAAACAAATGTAATGGTTGGTGCTCAGATTAATATTAACAGCCTTGCTTCAACCCTTCCTTATCAATAACTGACTGCTAGGGTATCGTTTATCGTCAAGACCATCCAAGTTCTATCTCAACTCTAGCTCAGTTTTGCCTCAGCCCTATAAAACCAGCTGCCTTAAATCATTTTCCACGTCATATCATTTTCACTTAGACGGTGATAATTAAGCTGCGGATAAGCAGATAAATCCAGTGTTTGTAAGTTATTTAACGCGGTCAATAGTGCTTCATAATAAGGCTCAAGCATCGCAAATTGAGCGGGCGTGGTATGTTGAATATTCAACAAGCATTTATCCTCTAAATCTTGGCTGGCTTGACGTAACTGCGGCACGCCCGTATAGCGACTGCCGCCTAAGATACGATGGGCAATTTGCGCAAGCGCACTGCGGTTGCGACTCTCCCATGCCTGCATCAACGCTTGCTTTTCATCATTAATGGTATCGAGCATCATAATAATCAGCTTGGCAGCCAAATCGGGTTTATTGGCTGAACGCGTCAACGCATCTTGCCAATTTAAAATCTCCGAGGTATCAAGAGTATTTATCCCCAAGTTCGTATTACTTTGCCCTTGCGTTGTTTCTACATTTTGCTCATCTTTAGCACTCTCTGTCATTTGATAGGGCGGATAAACCAATGGTGCTTGCCCCTGCCCTTGATAGCGCAAATTCTCATAGCGTGGCTTTTCATAGCGTGGCTTCTCGTAACGTGGTTGGGTTTCGCGCGGTGTTTCGCGTCTATAATCTTCACGCGGCTGACTGTCACGCAAATAGTCGTCACGGATTTTTTTGAGCGATAAAGGTCGGGTGATTTTTGCTGGACTGATCGCGTCAGCATCTCTATGAGAATCAGCATCGCGATGACTATCATCCCCTTTAACCATTGGATAAGTCGGCGCTGTCAGACCTGTATACGCCGTTAAAGAATCTTGCGTTAATGTATTGTTAAAATTAGAACTTGGTAAATCCAAGCTGGGCGAATTTTCAGCGTGTAAATCATCATTAGTAAGGGCGGCTATTGGCGGCACTGAAGTGGTACGGCCAAGCCATTTTTGTAGCACTTGTAATAATTGTGGCTGGCTAATAGGCTTACCAACATAATCATTCATGCCGCTAGCAATCAGCTTCTCGCGCTCATCAGCTAAGCCATGAGCGGTCAAGGCAATAATGGGAATATGATGATCAGGGGTTTCGATATTACGGATTTGCCGCGCTGCTTCATGTCCCGACATACGCGGCATTTGAATATCCATAAATATCAAATCGATACTGTTTTTGTGCGCTGTATTGCCTTTATCATCTGTCGTAGCATCGTCAAGATGTAATGAATTAACCGCTGATTTACTGACATCATCGCGGGCTTCAGCCTTAGATATTTGGGTCTTTTTCGACAGACTTTGTTTTTCAGTTTTAGCGGTTTTGATATGTTTGGTTTGCTGTTTACTGATGATTTCTATCGCATCAAAACCACTACTGGCGGTAATCACATGGATACCAAGCTCACTTAATAGCGCATCCAGCACCAGTAAGTTTGGCAGATGATCGTCGACGGCTAAGACGGTAACGCCCTTCCAGCGCGGCTCTTGAACGCCACTCGGAGCACTACGTTTTTGCGTATCAAGCATCGCATAGAGCTGCCTTTTATCTAGTGGCTCATACAAAATATTGGCATGATAACGATTAAGCAGTGCTTGGTCAGCGGCCACTTGATAGCCAAATACTGCCAGCTTACCCTGATAATGCAGGCGAATCTGTTTGAGCAGCGCCATCATATCGTCTTGGGTATCATCATCCACGATGACCCAATCCCAATAGTTGCCGCGCTCTTTGAGTGATTCAAGTACGCCCGGTAAAGAGTTGGCTTGGGTCAGGGTAATCGGTAAATGTTGTAAGCTGGCTTTCAGCACCTGTATCGATGCCGTATGATTGATCCAAACGAGCACATTAAACTCGTCCGTATCGCTGGCAAGTGGCGCGAGCACGGGCAACTCAATCGTTTGCCCAGTCGCCGCTTCCAAGACATCGACATGGGCTGGCATCCGAAACCAAAACGTTGCCCCTTGGTTAGAGATATTTTCTTGCACATTGTCATAAAAGCCAATATCACCGCCCATCAGCCGCGTTAATTGCTTGGAGATGACCAGACCCAAGCCGGTACCGCCATATTGACGCGTAATTGATGGATCGCCTTGGCTAAAGCTTTGAAAGAGCATTTTTTGGTCAGATAATGAAATCCCTTTACCGCTATCTTGCACGCTAATCATTAAGTAATTGTCACGATGATCGTCTAAGCTAACGCGAACGACCACATCGCCGCTATCGGTGAATTTAATGGCATTACCGACGATATTGGTCAGTACTTGTTTAAGGCGCAAGGCATCGCCATTGATACGCATCGGCACGTCGTTATAAAACAACACCGCCATGCGCAGCCCTTTTTCTGCAGAAACCGGCGATAGCATATCGACTACATCATAAATGGTGTCATAAAGGTCAAACTCGTGACGGTCAAGTACCAGTTTACCCGCTTCAATCTTGGAGAAATCCAATACATCATTCACGAGTGCCAATAAATGCGCCGACGATTTACGGATGGTTTGTACATACAAATCTTGTTCAGGATTGAGCTCGCCGTGCCGCGCCAGCAAATTAATAAAACCATCGATACTGTTTAAGGGTGTACGTAATTCATGACTGATATTGGCCAAAAACGCCGATTTTGCTTGGCTGGTTGAGATTGCCGCATCACGGGCATTACGGATAGAGATGTTTTGCATTTCCATCTCATCAAATGCCAAACGCAAATCATCCTCAGTTTGCTCGGCGTGATCTTTCAAATCTTGGAAGCTGGCGTGTAGACGGCGTAAGGTCTTGACCAAATCTTGCTGTAATAAATTCAACTCACCATTCGATTCAACCGGAATAGGCTGATAAAGATTGTCTACATGGGTACGTTGTAATTGCAAACGCAGCTCGTAAATCGGCGCAATCCAACGTTTTGAATAGATATTTAAGCTTAACAATAAAATTAAAATGGTAAATAAGCCGGTAATCGCCAGCGCCATGGCAATACGATAACGGGCGATATAAAGCGGCTCGTTATCCATATCGACCATCAGCCACACTTGCTGCCCGTCAAACTCACCCAAAGTACTGCCGTAAGCTGTGCCAATAGGCGTGGGCTTTTGCGATAAAAAGCGCTCTGATGCATCTATCAGTGGCCACGCCTCATCGATACCATAGCCGACGCTTGCCAATACTTCATTGTTTTGATTGATAATGGCAATACGTTGGACATGCTGCTCCGACTGCATGCGCCCGAGCCTATCTTGAATACCTTCTAACGTCGCTATCGCTGCTTGTGACTTAGTATCGGTCTTGCTTTTACCGTCGCCTGTTTCTGCTTGCTGCTTTTCTTGCTCTAATAGTTCAGGGACGAGCTCCGCAATCGCCGGCGTATAACGAATCAGCACCGCCTCTGCCAATACTTCTTGTTCAGAATTACTGGCGCGCATGGTTTCATAAAACACCAAAATGCCACCCACCGCTGCCAATAAACAAATCGGCAAAAACACCAATATAATCAGCTGACCATAAGCGCTACTGGTATCAAAACGTTTTTTGTAAGCCATGCTGGGTTTACTCTCCACTGATATTGGTGACAGATATTATTGGTGATAGATATTGTACGATGCGATTATGTGTTAATAATTGGCTAAGCACTAACGGCAAGCCAGCAATTATAGCTTGAGATTATCTTAGCAGGATTCTATCAGAGGCGGTTAGCCATTCATTGACTCATCTTCATTAACCAATGCTTATTAAGCAAGCGTTATTGCTCAACAAGCCGCGCCTAATATTTATGCTTAATAACTTATACATTAATGTAAAGACACAAGGTTATAAACAAATAAGCTATCCTCAATAAAAATTTATGCATTAAGCGCAGCTGAAAACAAAATGATATAATGACGCAACTTTTTATTGCGTCACCCTCAATACCTGATAGTCATGAAGTACTGGCCTGTTAATGTCTTAGTATCTATCATTTAAACAGCGCCTATTAAAAACTTAATAATTAATAAGGATACCTTATGTCCGCTACGGCCCAGTCAAACGCCAATTTTATTACGCAAATCACTGACCTTGCCGATTGCGTAGGTCAGACGCCATTGGTTAAATTGCATCGTCTGCCTGAGCAAGAGCAGATTGCCAATGGGGCCGTGGTACTTGCAAAGCTTGAAGGTAATAACCCCGCCGGTTCGGTAAAAGACCGTCCAGCGTTTAATATGATTTATCAGGCTGAGCTGCGCGGTGATATTAAGCCGGGCGATATGCTGATTGAAGCCACCAGCGGCAATACCGGTATAGCTTTAGCGATGGTTGCGGCGATGCGCGGTTATCCGATGACCTTATTAATGCCAACCAAATCGACCCAAGAGCGTAAAGATGCCATGACCGCTTACGGCGCGACGCTAATCGAAGTCGACGAAGGTATGGAGGCGGCACGCGATATGGCGCTGCAGATGCAAGCGGATGGTAAGGGTATCGTCCTAGACCAATTTAATAACCCTGATAATAAACAAGCGCATTATCTCACCACCGGTCCTGAGCTATGGGCGCAAACGGACGGTAAAATCACTCACTTTATCAGCTCTATGGGCACCACCGGCACCATCACTGGGGTGGCGCAATATCTTAAAGAGCAAAACCCTGATGTTAAAATCATCGGTTTGCAGCCTGATGAAGAAGCGTCTATCGCCGGTATTCGCCGCTGGCCTGCTGCTTACATGCCGGGTATTTTTGAAGCCGACTTGATTGATGACATCATGGATGTCGATCAGCATATCGCCGAAGTCTATATGCGCAAATTGGCCAAAACCGAAGGCATTTTTGCTGGCGTATCTTCAGGCGCAGCCGCTTGGGCAGCCGTCGAAGTCGCAAAAGAAAATCCAGACGCGGTTATTGCCTTTATCGTTTGTGATCGCGGCGATCGTTATTTATCGACCGGCTTATATAATGTTATCGACAACGATGCTGACGACAGTAACGTGAAAGACAATGTAGATAGTGAAAAATAAAAAGTACGCAGTAGAAAGTTAGAAATAGAATGTACGCACAATGCAGCAGCATAAGCTCATAAATCATAAGCTCATAAATCATAAGCTCAGCAATGATAATTTTATCAGTCATCAACCAAAGCCAATAGTTAGGTAGGATTATTTATGTCAAACGCTCTTTCGTCCAAACCTATCTTGGTCTTTGATATTGAGACGGTTGCCGATACCGAGGCTGCCCGCCGTATTTACCCGCAATTGGCCGAGCTAAACGATGCCGATGCCTTAAGCGCGTTGACGGCGCTGCGACTCCAAGAAGCGGGACATGACTTTATGCGTTTGCCGCTGCAGCGTATTGTCTGTATTTCTGCCCTTTATATTAAAGACGGTCAATTTTCCCTGTTTTCTTTGACGGCAGATAAGTTTAGCGAAAAAGACATACTGAGCAAATTTTTCCGTGCATTCAGTGACCTTGAAAAGCTGCCGCAGCTGATTAGTTGGAACGGCTCAGGCTTTGATATCCCGGTGCTTATTTATCGCGCGATGCAGTATGACTTGGCAGCGCCGTGGTTATTTGAAGAAGGCGAGCGTATCAAAAACATGCGCTTTGATAACTATGTTAATCGTTTCCATACTCGCCATCTTGATTTGATGGACAGATTTAGCCAATACGGTGCCAGCCGCCGCGAAGCCATGGATGTCGTTGCCAGTCTTTATGGCTTACCTGGTAAAACCGATGTCGATGGTAGCATGGTTGGCGATCTGGTCAGCAATGGTGATTGGCAAACGTTGTCAATATATTGCGAATCCGATGTGATGAATACTTGGCTGATATATCTGCGTTGGTTACGTTTGACTGGTCAATTATCCTCACCGGATTTTGATGCGTGGCAACAGCAAAGCCGTGATTATTTGGCAAATTACACCCAAGCAGATGGCAGCCCACGTCATCATGAGTTTATTGCTGATTGGTCATCTGCGCCTGCACCATAGCAGACATTTTTATATAACGGACGTATTTATAAAAGCTTCTTTATAAAGACGGCTGTTTTAACAATTAACGTCTCACCCTCATTTATCGTTATTTATCATTTATTATTTATTACTTACTATTTATTATTTAAGGCAGGTTTATGCAACCCACCGATTCAAAAAACTCTACCATCTTAGATACCAGCCAACAGCCTAACGAGACTCAGACCATTACTATTCCGCCAAGTAAGAAAAAATCTAAGCCGTCATCAAAAACGCGTCGCCGTTTAAAAGATGCTGAGCCACTACCTTTTAATATCGATGGCTTGTCACATGATGGTCGCGGCGTTGCGGTATACGGCAATGGCTTTGGTGAAGCTGATGGTCATATCGAAGATAAGCATGGCAAAAAGATTTTTGTCAGCTTTGCGCTACCGGGTGAAAGCGCCTTAGTCAAAATTACCAATAGCCGTACCAGCTTTGAAGAAGGTGATGCAGTGAGCATTACTGCCAATCCAAACCCTGAGCGCGCCGTACCGCCCTGCCCGCATTTTGGCGTCTGCGGTGGCTGTAATCTGCAGCATTGGCAGCCAGAGGGTCAAATCAACTTTAAGCAATCTGTGCTTGCTGAGATGCTTATCCATCAAGCCAATGTCGAACCGGAACATTGGCTAGCGCCTGTGGTCGGTGATCGCTTAGGTTACCGTACCAAAGCGCGATTGGGCGTTCGTTATGTCGCCAAAAAAGAAACCGCTTTGGTTGGTTTCCGTGAGCGCTCAAGCAACTTTTTAGCAGAGTTAAATGAGTGTCATATCTTAGACCCACGGATTGGTTTTGAGATTGAAAATTTAAAAGCACTTATTAGCACGCTCGAGAGCCGTGACAAAATTGCCCAGCTTGAACTGGCTATGGGCGAAGCGATGCCTGAGCTACCTGATGGCAATCAGCCGGTTGCGCTTATCGTGCGTAATTTAGCGCCATTATCAGATGCTGATATTGAGAAGCTAAAAACGTTTTTCGCAGCGCGCAATTGGCAGTTATATTTACAGTCAAAAGGTGCCGATAGCATTCAGCGTATTGCTTTGACGGAGAATGACGATATGAGTGAGCAGTTTGGGCGCTTATATTATCAATTACCAGAGTATGATTTGACGTTTGAGTTTATCCCAACGGACTTTACCCAAGTCAATTTATCGGTAAACCGTCAAATGACCAAGCTTGCATGTGATTTATTAGACCTAAAAGCGGGCGAACGCGTGCTAGATTTATTCAGTGGTTTGGGCAACTTTAGCTTACCACTAGCGCGTTTAGTCGGCGAAACAGGCTCGGTGGTCGGCGTTGAAGGCAGTGAAGCCATGACTGCCCGTGCTGCTGACAATGCTCGTCGCAACGGCATTAATAACACTGAGTTTTATAGCCAAGATTTAACCCAAGATTGCACCGATAAACCTTGGGCCAATCAGGGCTTTGATGCGTTACTCATTGACCCACCGCGTTCGGGCGCTTGGGAGATTATGCAGTATCTGCCGAAATTTAACGCCGAACGTATTGTCTATGTCTCTTGTAACCCTGCTACCCTCGCCCGCGATACCAAAGCCTTGTTAGAGCAAGGCTATCGTTTGACGCATGCAGGCGTGATGGATATGTTCTGTCATACCGGTCACGTTGAGTCAATCGCGCGCTTTGAAAAAGTTTCAGCTTAGCACTTGCTTTAAGCGACTAATCTTTTAGAGCATGGCTCTTTAAGCGTGGTTTTTCGAGCATGGCTTTTTAAGTGTGACATTTTAAGAAACATAACGCTCATTTTTAACCGCATCGCTTTATGCAAAAACGGATTAAGCGATAAGGTTAATAATGCTGTATGTTATCAACACCGACATGATCATTACAGAGCCTTGCTTGATTTGTCATTGCAAAATGAGATAATAATAACCAATATATTGAGGCCTTCTTAATCGAGATATCATGAGTCTTGGTACTCATGGCTCTATATGTTATTTATCTCTATCATTTTATAGCTGCTAGAAAAGGATTTTTAGCGGCTGAATTGATTTATCGCTGTTATTTGCCTATCGCAAAATTTAAGTCTGCATGGTAAATGAAGCACTAATCAATTTTGAATAGCTAAGAGGAGTGGGCTATGGTAAAAATTCGTGAAGGATTACCGCTGGTAGATGGACAAACCACGCAAGCCGATAGCGCAACATTGGCAGCTCAACTGGTCGCGAGCCAACGCTCGCACCAGTCTGCTAATAGCTATGCCCAAATTCCACTCGATATCAAACATCAGCTTGCTACTCACAAGCTGCACACCACTTTTGATCGCTCTGCTCAGTATGCTTATCATAGCCATGACCCGAATCTTAAAGATGAGTATTTGAAAAATCAGCTTCTTGATGACAGCTCTACGCTTTCAGAAAAAGAGCTTGAAGCGATTGATTTAGATCAAATAAATATCGACGTCCCCACTTGGCTTGATAATGTCGCCAAGCGTATCGGTCAAGAGTCTGTACCCAATCTTGCCGCTGCTTGCGAGTTTATCCGCAGTCACATGAATACCAGTGAATCTGAGCGCTCAGGCGCTTACGTCACCGGTATTGCGATGACCGATATTTTGACTTACCTATATCAAGATGAAGATGCGCTCGTTGCAGCGATGCTCTATCGCAGCGCCCGTAAATCGATTATCAGCTTAGCTGAAATTGAAAAAAAATTCGGCGCTGATATCTCAACCTTGGTCAAAGATACCTTGGCGATGGGTAAGCTGTCCGAGATTATCGAAAGCAATAAGCGCTTAGAAGATCATTTTGTTAATAATCAGCGTGATCAGCTATCGAATATTTATAGCATGCTTATCTCCGTTACCAATGATGTGCGCGTCGTGCTGATTAAGTTGGCTGAGCGGACCTTTGCCATGCGCGAATTGACCTTTTCTAGTGAAGAGCGGCAACACCGTGTCGCGCGCGAGGTCATGACTATTTATGCGCCATTGGCTCATAGGCTTGGTATTGCCCAATTAAAATGGGAGCTTGAAGATTTAGCGTTCCGCTATCTTGCTCCTGAGCGCTATAAAGAGATTGCTCGGCTATTATCAGAAAAACGTAGCGAACGTGAGTCTTACATTCAGCGTGTACAAGATAAGCTCAATGCAGCCTTAGCAGAAGCCGGTATCGAAGCCGAGGTTTCAGGACGCGTTAAGCATATCTACTCTATTTACCGAAAAATGAAGCTCAAAGGCTTGTCCTTTGATCAGCTTTATGACATTCGGGCGCTGCGCGTTTTGGTCACCAATCCTTCGGATTGCTATCACGTTTTGGGATTGGTACATGGTTTATGGCGCTATATCCCTGAGCAGTTCGACGACTATATTACCAACCCAAAATCTAACGGTTATCGCTCACTACATACGGCGGTCATTGCCGAAAATAAATCGCTTGAAGTACAAATTCGTACGCATGAGATGCATTTTGAAGCCGAGCTTGGCATGTGCGCGCACGTCAACTACAAAGAAGGCTTGAAAAATAAAAAGGATAATTACCTTAACCAAAGAATCAGCTCATTACGGCAACTGCTTTCTATCAATAATGAGACGCGCAATCAGCCGCGTTCAGCATTATTAACCGGCGAAGAATTAGAAGAAATCGAGTTTGACGAAGAAGAGCAATTGGTTGATTTTGACGAGCTCGAGCGTATTTATATCTTTAGTCGTGATGGCGATATCACTGAGCTGCCAAAAGGCGCGACGGTACTGGATTTTGCTTATTATGTACACACGCAAGTTGGTAACCGTGCCCAAGCGGCGCGTGTCAATCAGCGTTATGTGCCACTGACTTATCAGTTAAAGACGGGCGAACAAGTAGAGATTATTACCAAAGCCTCGCGTGAGCCGAACCGCGATTGGCTGGTCGCCTCGCTTGGTTATATTCATACCAACCGCGCGCGCTCAAAACTGCGTCAATGGTTTAATAAGCAAGACCGCGATAAGAATATTGAGATAGGTCGTCAAATGCTTAGTAAAGAGCTTGAGCGTTTATCAGTCCATCCAAATAGTATCGATTTAAACGACTATACGCAGCATTTTAATGTCAATAATACCGATGACATTGTCGTCGGCTTGGTGACCGGTGATATTGGTCTTAACCAGCTGACCAGTCATATTTCTCGTCAGCTCCATCTAGAGCCGGAAAGGCCGGAAGATGACTTTACCCCTAGCATTGACACTAGAGATGCAGGGAAACTCGATGCCTATAAAATTCATATCGATGGTTTGGATAATATCGAGATTAACCTAGCAGGCTGCTGTCATCCCGTCCACGGTGAACCTATCGCAGGCTATATTACTTTGTCACGCGGCGTCAGCGTCCATAATCGCGGCTGCCCTGAATATCTACGCTTGATCGAGCGCGACCCTGAACGCGAAATTGATGCCGCTTGGACGGTTAAATCGGGTCGTTATCAACCGGTAGATATTCATGTAGAAGCTTATGATAGACGCGGGTTACTGCGCGATTTGACCCAAATTATTGATAAAGAAAACGTCAATATTCGTCAAGTTGAAACGTTAAGCAATGATGACAATATCGCCTTTTTAAAGTTTCATATTGAAGTCTCGGGGCTGGCCCATTTATCCAAACTACTGGCCAAACTTGAACAGCAGCATGGTATTTTACATGCGCGCCGTGCGGTTGCTTGATTATTAAGGCAGCACAATTTTCCAAGAACACCTTTAATCCATAATAGAGTTTTCATAAGAAATACTATGCCTGAGTTACCCGAAGTAGAAACCACCAAAACCAGCCTTACGCCGTTATTAGGTCAGCAAGTCACCAATGTCAAAGTCTTCCAACCAAAACTACGCTGGTCGATGCCTGATGATTTGACTCAACTGGTTGATTACACTTTGGATAGCGTCGAGCGCCGAGCAAAGTATTTAATTCTGAATTTTATACCCGTAATTTCTGCGAACACCAGCGCCTCTATCCAACCTGAGAACTTAGCCCCGCGGCAACTGTTGATTCATCTGGGTATGTCAGGTAGCTTACAGCAACACAGCTATGGCACTGATAAGCGTAAACACGATCATTTGGTGGTGACTTTTAGCGGCACTGATGATAGCCAAACACAGCTACATTATTATGATCCAAGGCGCTTTGGCTCGGTGTTATGGTTTGATGATTATGGCCCTAAGCTACTAAATCATTTGGGTCCTGAGCCATTATCAGCAGAATTTACCGCTGATTATTTATATCATTTAATTCAACGCTCAAATAATCCAAATCCAACCCCTAATGATAGTAACGTTAATCACAGCAGCAATAATCAAAGCAACCCTAAAAAAGCGACGGCCAATAAAACATCTAACAAGCAACCAATCAAACGCGCCATTAAATCCGTTATTATGGAGCAACAAATCGTCGTCGGTGTTGGCAATATTTATGCGACTGAAAGTCTTTATTTATCAAGCATTCATCCTGCAACGCCCGCTCACCAAGTTTCCTATGAGCAAATAGTTATTTTGGTTGACCATATCAAAGTAATTTTAAAAAAGGCGATAACTCTTGGCGGTTCCACCTTACGGGATTTTACCGTTGCTAGCGGCCAAACAGGTTATTTTCAGCAAACCTTAAATGTCTACGGCAGACAAGGTGAAACTTGTCCACACTGTGATACACTATTAGAAAATATTAAGCTTAATGGACGTGCCAGTGTTTTTTGCCCCGCCTGTCAGCCAATCAATAGTAAATAATCCCTGCTTAATAAGCCTATAGACCTCTAAGGCAATATCAATGCTCAGTTACTTTAAACCGCTTATTTATAGTCCTGCCTATACTCATTTAGCATGACTCATCATAAAAAATGCTCTGCTAATACAGATATCCTGCGCATTTTTGTTGCTTATTAGCCTACATCTTGCTTTAATAGTGCTAATATTTACATAAATAGTGCAAACCGTTTATGTATCTGTAATATTAAGAATAACTATCGTTGTCGCCTTATTTCTATAGGGAATTTGTCTCTGTGTGGAAATAGCAGCAGCTATTAATCATACTACTTATGAGTTTTAGGATATTATTATGAGTGCTCCAGCTAACATGAAACGCACCGCTAAATATAAGTTACTGACCATGATGGCAAGCGTAAGCTTAATTTTTGCTAGCATGCAACCCGCTTTAGCAGCGATAGAAATTGATGAAACTGATTTTGGCCCTTCTTACGAGACCATGGCAGTAGACACGATTGTCGGTAAACCACTACAATTGGTAGCTGCGGTAGCGGGAACTGCCGCCTATATCGTAAGCTTACCCTTCTCGCTGATGGGAGGCAATGCAGATCAAGCACAGCAAAAGTTATTCGTTGAGCCATGGGATGCGATGGGACGCTGCTTAGGCTGTACGGTTGCTGAAGACAATTACTATAAATCACAAGTTGTTGACAATAATGTCGTGCGTATTGTTGTCGATCGTCCTTCAGAGATTCTAATTAATACCAATGACTATGTAGTAGTTACGCCATAAGTTATAAGCATCGAGCTTATCAATCGACAATAAAAAAGGCTAACTTCTCGTTAGCCTTTTTTATTATAGTAAATAAATGATATTATTTTGTAATGTGAGTATTGCTAAGCTTAGCACTAATCTCACGAAGCAATTGCACCTCTTCTGACGGCTCTTCTATTGCTTCTTCTATTGCTTCTTCTACCTCGTCTTCACGGCGTAATCTATTCACCATTTTTACCATCATAAAGATAATAAACGCTAAAATCAGGAAGTTAATCAATACAGTGATAAAACTACCATAGGCCAATACTGGCACACCTGCCTCTTTAAGCGCATCGTAAGTCATGCCAACGCCTTCAGGTGCGTCACCTAACATGAAAAACATATTTTTAAAGTTGATTTCGCCGCCAGCAATAAAAGCGACGATAGGCATAATAATGTCTTCAACTAAAGAGGTCGTGATGGTCGCAAAAGCGCCGCCAATGATGACACCGACCGCTAGGTCCATCACATTACCTTTTATAGCAAATTCTTTAAACTCAGATACCATACTCATAATGTCACTCCTCAAAAGTCTTATCTATGGTCAGATAAACCTATGCTCAGATAAACAGCCGAATAGTTAATCTCATTTAGAGACCGTCTCTTAAAAACCGTCTCTTAAAAATCACCTCTTAAAAATCAAGTTTTAAGGGCAGCGTATTAAAAATGACGTAAGCAATTCTAAACAAACCCATCCAATTGATTAGCCGTAGTATTATATATAAAAAACAGGCATAAAAAAAGCAATATAAAGTGAACCATATTCGACTCACTCTATACTGCTGATTATAACTCTGACTTAATATAAATAAAGGATATCTTTACCAATATCAAATACTTCTCTCAATTCTTAACAAAATGTATGATTAATATCATTTTTTGTCAATAATTAAGCACCTTTCTTACGACCGTGACGCTTACGCTCACTCTCAGTCAAGTAGCGCTTACGAAGACGAATGGCCTTCGGTGTTACTTCTACTAGCTCGTCATCTTGAATAAATTCAAGTGCCTGCTCAAGGGTAAACTTAACCGCTGGCGTTAGGGTTAGCGCTTCATCAGTACCACTGGCACGGACGTTGGTCAACTGCTTAGCAGTCGTTGGGTTAACTGCCATGTCGTCGTTACGCGAGTTCAAACCAACGATCATACCTTCGTATACTTCTAGCTGTGGCTCAGCGAACAATTTACCGCGTTTTTGTAGGTTAAATAGCGCAAAACCTAGGCAAACGCCCTTCGCCATAGAAACCAAGACACCATTAGAGCGAGCACCAACATCACCAACTTTCTGTGGGCCGTAATGTGAGAAGCTTGAGGTCATGATACCTGTACCTGAAGTTAAGGTTAGGAACTCAGAACGGAAACCAATCAAACCACGGGCAGGCATTGTCGCTTCGATACGCATACGACCTTTACCATCAAGCTCCATATTGGTCATCTCGCCTTTACGCAAGCCAACCTGCTCCATGATAGGACCTTGATGCGCGTCTTCGATATCAAAAACAACGTTTTCGTACGGCTCCTGTAGCTTACCGTCAACTTCTTTAACGATAACTTCTGGGCCTGAAACACCCATCTCAAAACCTTCACGGCGCATGTTTTCAATCAATACAGACAGATGAAGCTCACCACGACCTGATACTTTAAATTTATCAGGAGACTCAGTGTCTTCTACACGTAGTGCCACGTTATGAATCAATTCACGCTCAAGACGCTCACGAATATTACGTGAGGTCACAAACTTACCTTCACGACCAGCAAACGGTGAATTGTTTACTTGGAAATTCATAGATACGGTTGGCTCATCGACAGTCAATGCTGGCAACGCTTCAACAGCGCTAGGATCACAAATTGTATCTGAGATATTAAGCGCATCGATACCAGTAATACAAACGATATCACCCGCTTGTGCATCTTCTACATCAATACGATCAAGACCATGATAGCCCATAATTTTTAGAATACGGCCATTACGAGTATCGCCATTTTTATCAATGACAGTTACTGGTGTATTGGTCTTTACTTTACCGCGCTGGATACGGCCAATACCGATAACACCAACGAAGCTGTTGTAATCGAGACTAGAGATTTGCATACGGAATGGCGCTTCAGCATCAACTTGAGGAGGCTGAACCACATCAACGATGGTTTTAAACAGCGGCGTCATATCGTCCGCTAAGTTGTCTGCTTCTAAGCCAGCAATACCATTCAATGCTGAGGCATAAACAACTGGAAAATCTAATTGCTCATCCGTCGCACCAAGGTTATCAAACAAATCAAAAATCTGATCCATTACCCAATCAGGGCGTGAACCTGGACGGTCAATCTTGTTAATAACAACAATCGGTTTTAGACCTTGCTCGAATGCTTTTTGAGTCACAAAACGTGTCTGTGGCATCGGGCCATCAACGCCGTCAACGACTAATAGTACGCAGTCAACCATTGACATAACACGCTCAACTTCACCACCAAAATCGGCGTGACCTGGGGTATCAACAATGTTAATACGGTATTCAGTGCCATCAGTATCATCTGTCCAGCGGATGGCTGTATTTTTTGCCAAGATGGTAATACCACGCTCTTGCTCAATATCACCTGAATCCATTGCACGTTCAGCAATGTTTGCACGATCGCCAAAAGTACCAGATTGATGTAATAGCTTATCAACCAAAGTGGTTTTACCGTGGTCAACGTGGGCAATAATTGCAATGTTACGCAGGTGTTTGATATCGTTCGCCATATAAAATGCTCGTTTCGTCTTAAAAAAATGCAGTAGCAGTTAGCACCGCTGGATAAACTGTTACCACCAACCAAATAGACATGATTATTTTATGATTAAATGATTGCGCAATAGGCACAATCGATTAATATTATTAAAATCAAAGACCTATGCTGGTAAATCCATCGTACAGATAGCTATGCTAATGTACACTTTGTCAATTTACAAAGTGTTTGGGTCGTTAGTATAACATTATTGCATCATGATTTTATGCAATAACTTACTTTTCTCAACACATAAATAAAAAAAAGCCACCCAAAGGGTGACTTTTTTTGTAACTAATTACATTATAACATAATTAGTAGCTATTACTTATTGAACAACCATATCTTTAGTTTGTTCAACAGTCATGGTTTTGTCACCAGTGATGATGGCATATACACGACGGTTCATAGCGCGACCTTCTTCAGTGTTGTTGTCAGCGATTGGTTGGTCATAACCATAACCAACTGTTGATAGACGGTTTGGTGCGATACCAAATTCGTTAGTCAACATAGACTTCACTGCAACAGCACGGGCTTCAGATAGACGTTGGTTATAACGTGCTGAAGGACCAGTTTTAGAAGCATGACCTTCTACGCGTGCTGTAGAGTTAGGATACTCACGCATCTTCTCTGCTACTTTAGCGATTTCTGGTTTGTATTGGTTTTTGATAGCTGATTTGTCGTTATCAAAGAATACACGTAGTTCCATTTTCAGTTCATCAGTAATATCTACTGGTACTGGGCAACCGCGCTCATCAACCACTACGTTCATTGGAGTGCCTGGGCATGCATCGATGCTATCAGGTACGCCATCACCGTCAGAGTCAAGATCAGACTCAACAACAACGATTGGTGGAGTTACTACGTTAGGCTCTTCCATTGGTGGAACAGCTACTGTAGGTGCTAAATGACCACCTAGTACAACTTCTAGACCGGCCAAGGCCATGCCTTCCCACCAGTTGTTATCAAAGTTATGAATCGCACGAGCTTCACCACGTAGGCTTAATGCATCATTGATACGATACATAGCACCTAGACCTAGGTTACCGATAGTATCTTTAGTACTTGTAACTTCGTTACCAGAAGCATCTTCGATTTCGATTTTAGATTGACCAGCACCAACTAATGCATATGGTTTAAATGCGTTATCAGTGTAGCCACTGAATTCTTCAAAACCAATCAAGAAGTTACCAGAAATCATTTCTTGTTCTGTATCTAAAGTTCTACCTAAGCTACTGATAGCATCAGTATTAGATACACCATACTCAACTTGGAACTGAGTAGAAGGCGTTAGTTCAATACCGAGTGCTGCACCAGTATATAAACCATTTTCTTTATAAAAGTTTTCGCCGCTTCCATTATAGTTTTCTAATAGCTCACGTTGCTCATCATCAGCGCCTTCGCTGTAATGATAACCAAGTAATAATGGGCTGATAGTAACACCAGCATTTGCTGCTAGCGGAGCCGCTGTGATGGCAAACAATGCCAAAGCAATTTTATTTAATTTCATGAACTTCCTCCAAAGGATAATTTTAGTAATGCGTTACGCAAAACCGCTTCTCAAGATGGCTGAAAATAGACATCATTTACGAATTTGAAATTACAAAGCAAAACCAATTAAGAAGTAGCTTAGCGATTATCAATTCAGTTTACAACTTTTTTCGTTAACCAGCTACACATTATTACACGATAATGTCATAACTAAAACACATTAGCCAGCTTAACTTACTGAGAACTAACACACTTTACACTTTTTATCTTTTGTATGTTAGGTCGTAATAGGTGATGAAACGAATCATACCTATTGTTTGGGTTTATTTTAATACAAAACCTTAGTTTTCTCTATTGATAAAACTGCTCATTCACGAATTGAAACATTTTTTGACAGTAGACATATATTTAGTTTATATTTGCACTAATGAACATTTTTTCACTATTTATCTGCGCACTTGAAGCTTAATGAAATATTATATACATCAATAATCTAGATTATGCATGATGCTGAATGTTAATAGTTAAGTATAAGCTGAACGTTATTATTGATATTAAAAATATTGATACTAGAAATCCCTGCTCAATGACCTCTCATATATTGCCATACCTCTTATATAGGTAGCAGTTCATCATGATAAAATCATATAAAGTCTTACCCAACAGACAAAAGCACCTTCAGCCAAATAATGAGCAGGGTTTTACTTTAGTAGAGCTGATCGTCACAATCGCAGTCTTAGCTATCCTAACAATGATTGCGACACCTTATGTCCTAGAGCAATTAGCTCGTATGGAAGCGAAACGTATTGAAAGTCAAATCAGAAATACACTGACATTAGCAAAAGCGGAAAGTTACATAAGAAGACAAGACTTGCTGGTTTGCCTGTCTAACAACGGTGCTATCTGCGATAGAGACAGTTATAAGCAGTTATTATTATTCTTAGATAGAAACAATAATAAAAATTTTGATTTAGGGGTCGACGACCTGCTAGAACAACAAGCCTTAGAGCCTAAATACAGTACATTATATCTACGTGTGGGAGATAAGCGCCATTACACTAAATTCTGGGGCGATAGCGGTAAGCCTCGCGGCCACTTCGGACATTTTAAATACTGTCCAACTTCAACCTACAATCATACCATGTATCAAATCTCGTTCAGTCAAGGTGGCCGTGTTACTTATAAGCCTAATGCGAGCCACCCTACTGATTGCGGCAAGTAAAAAACGATAAGGTTAAAATAATTAAGCACTCTGATGCATAGCATTTTTCATCATAATTACCGCCTGCTCTAATCCAACAAAGACGGCATCGGCAATAAGAGCATGGCCGATATTTAGCTCATATATACCGTCAATTTGGGCAATCGCGTGAACATTGTCGCGCGTGAGACCATGACCTGCATTAATCAGCATATTGCTATTAGCATCTTGGGCAGTCCGCACCGCTTGCTTAATCCGCGTAAGTTCAGCATTCATCTTATCGAAGTTACCGGCTAGACCTGCCTCAGCATAAGCACCTGTATGTAGCTCAATCGCATCGGCACCGCAGGTTACCGCTGCAGCAATTTGCTTAGCTTCTGGATCGATAAACAAAGAGACTTTAATACCGACTGCTTGTAACTTGGCGATATAATCCGTCAACCAAGGCATCTGCCCTGCGACATCAAGACCTCCTTCGGTAGTCAACTCAGCACGCTTCTCTGGCACCAAGCAGACCCAAAATGGCTTGACCTTGCGAGCAATCTCAAGCATCTCAGTCGTTGCGGCAATCTCTAAATTCATTCTTGTGGTCAGCTGCTCAGCAATCTCGTACACATCGGCATCTTGAATATGACGACGGTCTTCACGCAAATGAATCGTGATACCATCTGCCCCTGCTTGCTCACACAAAAGGGCGGCTGCCAACGGACTTGGATAGCTGACACCTCTTGCTTGGCGTAAAGTCGCTACATGGTCAATATTGACCCCTAATAGAGGTTTTTTTAAGCTGCTCTCCAAGGTTTCCGTTAAGTTAGCTGCCTGTACTACCGTTGTGTTAATCATAAAAAATCCTTTCAATAATATCCAGATCATTTACTAAAAAGTGGGGTATAAAACCTTTATAAACCCTGGGATTGATAGCGCTGTTGCTGCTGCCAAAGCAAACGACTTTGTAATGGTTGGTAGTCAAGCAGATGATCAATCAGTTGTCGATGCAAACGTGACCAAGTATTGAGAGTAACAGCAGATATGCCCTGCTCTACCATCACTAGAACCTCACTACCTTTAAAAACAGTTTGCGCTATTGCGTTTTCGTTATCATCATTATGAACAATCGCTACCAAGCCCACATCAGGCAAGAAGCGGTACATGGCATTGGATTCAATAGGCTGATCTAGACTGTCATGTTTTAACGTTAAGGCAAAGCCCAACTCATTAAACAAATAGGTCTCAAACTGGCGCAAACACAAACGCAACTCGTCCGCAGTTAAAGGTTGCTTAAGCTGGTATAGGCTGCTTTGATAGTGTTGCCATAATACTGGCATAGGATCTTCAGTAGGTAGTAGCCGCCATAATATCTCATTCAAGTAAAGGGCAGCATACTGATGTTGCCCACTAATACTCTCGTGGTGCAATGCTTCTGCTAGGTTTGCCTGACTGTCTTCTGGCGCTAAAAAATCTTGTGTTACAGAACCTTGAATTGAGCTTAATGGCGCAATATTAATCTGACTGAATGTTTTTAAATCGCGTTTACCAGTTGCAAAAAGTTGCAGTGGCATAAAGAGCGGCGCGCCTTTTTTGCCAATCCCATGGATAACCCCATGTTGCTGAGAAAATAAATAGTATAAAGCGCGTTTTTCTTGGTAAGGACGCTGATGTAATAAATAACCGATTAACGCTTCGTTACGCATGGATTATTACCTCAGCAATAATGATATAAATGCATGGCGGCATAAATATATGACACCATGCCATTTCTGTTAAAGCGTTATTAATATCCTAAACTGGTCAAAGCACGCTCATCATCAGACCAACCACGCTTCACTTTTACCCACAGTGTTAACATGATTTTCTTATCAAACAGCTGTTCCATATCTTTACGCGCATCCATGCCCACTTGCTTGATACGCTGACCTTTATCACCAATCACAATTGCTTTTTGCCCACTGCGCTCGACATAAATGGTCGCATCGATAAAGGTACAAGCTTTACGTGGACGACCAGTTTTTGGGTCTATATGCGCCGCTTCGTCTTTAAAGCCATCAATCTGTACCGTTAAATCGTATGGTACTTCATCGCCCGCACTACGCATGATTTTTTCGCGGATAATTTCACTGGCTAAAAAGCGCTCTGAGCGATCGGTAATCTGTTCAGTATCATAAATAGGATCAGCGATTGGCAAATGTGAGGCGATCACTTCTTGCAAACGATCTAAGTTTTGATTTTTCAAAGCAGAAACAGGGACAATATCAGCAAAATCGAAACTGTCACTAAAGGTTTCAATCAGTGGCAACACGCTGCCTTTATCTTTTAGAGTATCGGCTTTGTTAATCACCAATACTACGGTCAGATTGGTATCGCCAAGTTTTTGTAGTGTTAATAAGTCATCATCACGCCATTGATCTGAATCAACGACAAATAGGACCAAGTCAACATCAACCAACGCAGACACCGCGGCTTTATTCATGCGCTCATTGATAGCACGTACTTCATTGCGATGAATACCTGGGGTATCAACAAACACCGCTTGCATCTCATCGTTAGACAAAATACCGTGAATACGATGGCGGGTCGTTTGTGGTTTACGCGAGGTGATAGACAGTTTTTGACCCAACAAGTGGTTCATCAAGGTTGATTTACCCACATTCGGGCGACCAACAATGGCGACGTAACCAGTTTTAAAACCATCAACCATATGGACATTGTTATTGGGTGAAAAGAACTCTTCGATAGCCGTGTCATTTTCTAGCGCGTTGTCTTCTATTGCGTTACTTTCTAATGCATGGTTTTCTAACGTAGCATCTTTTGTGCTATCAACATTTAGCTTAGCATCATTTAATCTAGCGTTATTTGATTCAGCATGGTTTTGGGTTGAACTGGTATTGGTGTTTTCGGTCATATTTTTGGCATTATCTTCATTATTTAATGGCAAGTCGTTGTGATTGCTCATGGGTTAATCCTATGGAGGTTGTCATCAGTCACGCCACTTAATTGCTGGTTTGAATTAAAGCGGCATAAATCTGATCATGTTGAGAATATTTGGTATTTCGAATAATCATTTATTGAAACAAGCGAAAACCTAGTATTTAGAAAAATGAACATTGAGAAAATGGACTTTAAAAATTTTGTTTGAAACACGTTTGAAAAATTAGCTATGAGCGTTTTTTAGGCTGACCTGGCAATTTATGCAATTGATTAATCATCAGCTCTGCCGCTTTTTGCTCAGCGATACGGCGACTTTCGCCCGATTCAGTAATATCAGGACAGTTATTAATATTTACCTGACAGCGCACCACAAAAATTTGATGCGGGGCGTTGCCACGGGTTTCCATCAGCTCATAATGCGGCAAATCAAACTGCTTAGATTGCAACCATTCTTGTAAGCGGCTTTTGGCATCTTTGAGCGCTTTTTGATCATTAACATTGTCAATGAGGTCACCATACCAAGAAAGCACGCAATCACGGGTAATATCCATATCTTGGCTGTCTAAATAAATCGCCCCAATCAATGACTCGACGGCATCCGCTAGGATAGAAGCACGATTACGCCCGCCACCTTTACGCTCACCGACTCCCAA
This sequence comes from Psychrobacter sp. CMS30, assembly GCF_904846565.1. Classification (NCBI taxonomy): domain Bacteria; kingdom Pseudomonadati; phylum Pseudomonadota; class Gammaproteobacteria; order Moraxellales; family Moraxellaceae; genus Psychrobacter; species Psychrobacter sp. CMS30. The sequence goes on from NZ_CAJHBF010000001.1 coordinate 86,297, forward strand.
TATTAATTGATTAGAAAGCTCTAGGTTTTGCGCAATAATAACCAGCGATTCTTGCCTGACTAAAGTTGCGCGCATACGGGTCAGACGACCTTCGTTTTGCGTCGGATAACGGTGATATAAAGCTTCACCGACTATCATGCCTAGTAGCGCGTCACCCAAAAACTCTAAACGCTCATAGTTTTTCTTACTATCAAACGAGCGATGGGTGAGCGCCAGCTTAGGCAGACTCAAATCATTAAACACATAACCCAACTTGCGCGTTAATATCGCTAACCGTTGAATAAATTCTGAGCTAATAATAAGCGTGTCATCAGACATGCTACTTTTTTGGTGATTAGGAACCGCCTGAGGATACTGCGAAGTTGGTTTCATGCGTGGTTTGTGATTATCCCTTTTGTTGCATTAATGAATATGAAATATGACGAACTGGTGCTGCATTAAAATCTATTAAATTTCTTAAAAAAGTAAATATCAAGCAATAACCTTCACTTTTCTATTAAATAGAATGGTCATTATTCAGCTGTGGTTGCATCAATGTCGCCTTCGAAGCGATTAACAATATCGACATTACCAAAAAGTTTATTGGTGACTTCATACTGCTTATGAATAGCCAACTGCCCTGTTTTTTTATCTGTAAAGGTAAAAACCTCTTCTGCTTGCGTATCATAATTCGCATTAATAGACAGCTGTTTATTGACACGTTCAACAAACTGTTTGGCTGTTTCTTTATTGGCGTTGGATTCTTTAAGCTGCGCGCTTAACGTTTTAGTCAGCTGATAATCACCAATCTGCGCCGGTACGATAGCGACAATCAATTTTGCAGCCACACCCAAAACGATAATGATAAAAACAACACTAGTGACACTAGCACCGCGCTGCGAAGACAAACCAGATAATTGATGCACTATAATACCTCTCAAAGGGTAAATTACTTAAGTTGCTATAGATAAACCGCTGCCTTTTCAAAAACTGTATTTTAATCATACTTAATAACACAGTTTCTAAATCGATATGTCTAAGTCAGTTAGCAGTTTATTAGATAGGCATAATATTAGCACAAACTATTATCGGTAAATCAATCTTTAGCGCATCGTTGTTATCAATCAATACTACCATTACGTTTAAAGGTCGGTAAGTTAAGACCGGGTGGCTTATGCATCCAGATATAGACCGCTTTACCCGCTAAATTGTCATCAGGCACAAAGCCCCAAAAACGCCCATCAGCACTACGATCGCGGTTATCACCCATCACAAAGTAATGACCTTCTGGCACCTTGATACGCCATTCTGTCCCTTCAGAACTGACCACTTCTGGCGATTCTTGCTGTAAAAATGGCGCATATTGTGCGCTATTCATATCTGGTAAGTAGCGAACCAAGTGTTTGTTATCCCCTTGAATCTCTTCAAAGTACTGCGCTGCATTTTCTTCCTGTTGACCCATTTGTATAGCATTGTCTTCCGTCAAGACTTGGCCTGGTGCAACTTGCCCTGCTGGATATAACTGTGAGGTCAGCTCGGCATCGGCATCAAAATCTACCGCTTTGGTAGGAACTGGCGTGTCGTTAATCGCTAGCGTACCTTGATTATAACTGACGGTATCACCCGGCAGACCAATGACGCGCTTAATATAATAAATACTTGGATTTTCAGGATAGCGGAAGACCGCCACATCGCCATGTTCAGGCGCGCCTGTATCAAGCACCTTATTATAAGTGAGCGGCAGGCGCACACCGTAAGCGTATTTATTGACCGCGATAAAGTCACCGGTGTATAAAGTCGGTACCATAGATGATGAAGGAATATTAAACGGCTCAATTAAGAATGAGCGCACAATCAACACCACCGCTAGCACAGGGAAAAAGTCATACGCCCAGCGCACCAGCAAGCTTTCTTGACCGCGGCCTCGTGTTTTACGTTGTTTGAGCGTCAGCTTATCTAATAGCCAAATAATACCTAAACCAATGGTTAAAGGTACTAAAATCAAATTAAAATCAAAATCCATACTTATTTGCCTATTAGCGAGCTACTTATCTGCCAGTCTTTATGATTAATAAATGAGCTATTAAAAAAGATATTAAGACAGATGACGTTTGATCATTTATCGGTGATTTATTCAACTTGCAAAACGGCTAAGAAGGCTTCTTGTGGAATTTCCACGTTACCCACTTGCTTCATACGTTTTTTACCAGCCTTCTGTTTTGAGAGCAGCTTTTTCTTACGCGAAACGTCACCACCATAACACTTGGCTAAGACGTCTTTACGCATGGCTTTTACCGTACTACGGCCGATAATTTGACTGCCAATCGCAGCCTGAATCGCTACATCAAACATCTGACGTGGAATAAGCTCTTTCATTTTACCAACCAATGCATTACCACGGTAGCGTGCTTGGTCTTGGTGCACAATCATGGCTAACGCATCGACTTTCTCACCATTGATCAGCACGTCAACTTTGACCAATTTATCCACTTGATAACGCTCGAAGTTGTAATCCAGCGACGCAAAACCGCGCGATACTGACTTCAGACGGTCAAAGAAGTCCATGACCACCTCGCCCATCGGAATATCAAAAATCAGCTGTACTTGGCGACCCATAAAACGCATATCTACCTGTACACCGCGGCGCTCGATACAAAGCGTCATGACGTTGCCCAAGTAATCTTGTGGTACCAAAATCTGACAGCGCGCAATTGGCTCACGGAACTCTTCGATATTATTCGGCTCAGGCAATCTTGATGGATTATCCACATAGATTATTTCGCCGTTCTTCTTTTCAATCTCATAAATAACCGATGGCGCCGTAGTGATTAAATCCAAGTCATATTCGCGCTCTAAACGCTCTTGAATAATCTCCATGTGCAGCATACCTAAGAAGCCACAGCGGAAACCAAAGCCAAGCGCATCAGAGGTATCAGGTTCAAAAAATAATGACGCATCATTAATTTGTAGTTTTTGCAGCGCTTCGCGGAATTTTTCAAAATCGCTAGAATCAACTGGGAACATACCCGAATAAACTTGCGGGGTAATCTGTTTAAAACCAGGAATACGCTCAACGTCAGGAGTTTTAGAATGGGTAATCGTATCACCCACGGGAGCGCCTGCAATGTCTTTAATACCGGCAATGATAAAGCCAACTTCACCGGCTTCTAAAATTCCCGTATCTAAAGGTTTTGGCGTAAAGACACCAATCGAGCTAACCAAATGCGCTTCTTTGGTCGATAAGATATAAATCTTATCGCCTTTTTTGACCGTTCCTTCACGGACACGTACGAGTGAGACCACGCCTAAGTAACTGTCAAACCATGAATCGATAATCAATGCTTGGAGCGGCGCCTCACGATCGCCAGTCGGTGCTGGAATAAACTCGACCAAGGCTTCTAGCAGCTTATCGACGCCAAGACCAGATTTCGCTGATACGCGCGGCGCATCAACGGCATCAATCCCAATAATGTCTTCAATTTCTTGAATAACACGTTCGGGCTCAACTTGTGGTAAGTCAATTTTATTAAGAACCGCCATCACCTCTAAGCCTTGATCAACGGCTGTATAGCAGTTAGCCACTGACTGTGCTTCTACCCCTTGCGCAGCATCAACGACCAATAGCGCACCTTCACAAGCGGCTAATGAGCGTGATACTTCATAAGAGAAATCGACGTGACCAGGCGTATCAATAAAGTTCAGCTGATAACGCTCACCGTTAGGATGGTCATAAAACAAGGTCACAGACTGGGCTTTAATAGTGATGCCGCGCTCACGCTCAATGTCCATAGAATCGAGGACCTGCGCCTGCATTTCACGGTCTTGCAAGGCACCGCACATCTGAATAAAACGATCGGCAAGGGTCGACTTGCCATGATCAATGTGGGCAATAATAGAAAAGTTACGAATATTGGCTAATGCAGTCACAAAGCGCCTACTAAATAATGGAGGATTGAATAACGAAAATAAATGCTGTCAGATAGAATCAATACAATGCTTACTCATACTTCGTATCAGCCAATACGCCAATACGCCAATACTGCCGTAATAAGTAAAGAAATTATTGATTCTAAGGTAAAAGCTCATGGCGCTTATCATTACTTACTAACTCAATTGGTTAGTGGTTAATACGCGCAGACATGTGAGGGTATTCTAGCAGTTTTCCACTGTAAAGTAAGGCGATTTTATTAGCAAGATGTTGCGTGATACATGAAGGCAATCGAGCATGATTAAAATACAAAAATACTTGCTCATTGAGAAGTAAGATAAAGCCGCTGAGCTAGACGCCACTTGGCAAAAATCAGGCAAAAAAAAACCAATCACAGAATGATTGGCATTTTTAATACTGCTGGTCTTACTATAAATGGTGGCGATGAAGAGACTTGAACTCTTGACCTCACGATTATGAGTCATGCGCTCTAACCAGCTGAGCTACATCGCCATTTAAGGCTCGGTATAATACCGATAGAGATGACTATCGTCAACCCCTAATTATCGTTTTTTTGCAAAAAATAGGAATTTAATTCAAATTAATGGCAAATATATATAATACTAACGATAAAAACGAACAATAAAAAAGTTGGTAGACCGATAAGCCGGGTTCTGTCGTGGACGATCATTCCTCTAGGCGTATCATCGCTGATACGCTCAAGCAACCTACCCGCATCGAACGCGGGCCGCGCCATGCCGATGCCTATTTGGTCTTGCTACGCGTGGAGTTTACCATGCCGTGAACTGTTGCCAGCCACGCGGTGCGCTCTTACCGCACCCTTTCACCCTTACCGATAGTGTCAGACACTAAAGGCGGTCTACTCTCTGCTGCACTGGTCGTCAAGTTACCCTGCCCAGCCGTTAGCTGGCACGCTGCCCTATGTAGCCCGGACTTTCCTCCCCTGCGCATCTGTTGCCAGTGTGCAGCGGCGATCGTCTAGTCTACCAAGCGCGCTAGTATAGCAAACCTAAAGGCTGCGTGGGGATGTCTTTTGTGCTTATTTTGATTTTATACCAAATAATTTAAATAATGGCTTCAATAAAATGCTGCGGTAATATTAAATCACCATTTATTTCTTCTTCAAACTTATTTTTAGCTTGGCGTGACAGCTGTAACCAATGGGCATTTGGATAATGTTGCGCTAAGTAGTTTTTTAAATAATCAATCGTGCTATTAGCTATTTGCTTATCCGTCTGGGCAGCACTGTCATGAATATGGTTATAAATGACGCTATGTACCGTTAAGCCACGCGCGTTAATCGCCTCTAAACTCAGCAAGGTATGATTGATACTACCAAGTCGACCTGATGTGACTAAAATCACCGGATAACCTTGAGTAGCAATATAATCTAAGGTTAATAGCTGCTCGGTTATGGGCACCAGCAAGCCACCTGCGCCTTCTAATAGCACCACATCGTAGTTTTGTTGTAATTGCTGCGTAGATTTAGTGATGACGTCAGGGTCTAAAACGGACTTGGCAAGTTTCACTGCCAAATGCGGCGACGCCGGCTTCTCATAACGATACGAACAAGTGGTAAAGTCAAAATCACAAGGCTGCAGCGCTATATCCATTAATTGACGATGAGTAACAATATCATCGGCAATATTCATCTCACCAGTATCACAATTGACGCTAACACCTGTTTGTACCAGCTTTTGAGTGATGACGTTAATGCCTTGCTGTATCAGGGCTTTTGCTATCATGCCTGTGGCATAGGTTTTACCAATATCGGTATCGATACCGGAGATAAATAGCACACTCATAGCGAAGCTCTATTGGTCGTAGAAATTTGATTCAAGTACGAAGTGACGACGGCTAGTAGTGACTGACATAGCGTCACCAGTTCATCATCAGTAATCACAAAGGGAGGCATAATATAGACCAATTTACCAAACGGTCGCACCCAAATACCATTGTCAATCAATAAGGATTGGAAAACTGGCATTTCAACGGCTGTCTCTAGCTCAATCACAGCAACGGCGCCCAAACAACGTACTTCTTTAACGCCATCTAATGTCTCTGCAGGGGCGAGCTGTTGTTCCATCACGGCGTGCATATTTGCCGTGCACGCTTCGATATCATAGGACAAAATTAAATCAATCGATGCACAAGCAACGGCACAGGCCAGCGGATTACCCATAAAAGTCGGACCATGCATGAGCGCCGGATAAGCACTGTTATGAATGGTATCGGCGACCTTACGCGTACATAAAGTCGCCGCAAAAGTCATATAGCCACCTGTAAGCGCTTTACCAATGGTCATAATATCAGGGCTAATATTGGCATGTTCGCAAGCAAACAGCTTGCCACTACGACCGAAGCCTGTCGCGATTTCATCAGCAATGAGCAGCACGTTATGCTCATCACACAGCTGGCGCAATAGTTGCAGATATTCCGGACTATAAAAGCGCATCCCGCCTGCGCCTTGAATAATAGGCTCAATAATAAAACCAGCAAGCTGATCGCTATGTTTAGCAAAAAATGCCGTTAATTCCTCACGCTCATTTTGTGTTAGCTCACGCTCAAACCCTAAGGGCGGTGCAGGCACGAAATGCTGCAAAGGTAATTGCTTACCATACAGGCTATGCATGCCAGCAAGCGGGTCACAAACACTCATTGCATGCCATGTATCACCATAATAGCCTGACTGGGTCGAAGCAAACTGACACTTTTGCGGCTGCTTAGCAGCAATTTGATATTGCAACGCCATTTTTAATGCCACTTCGACGGCAATGCTACCGCTATCGGCATAAAATATCGCATCAAGTCCAGCAGGTACAATAGCTAGCAGCTTTTTGCCTAAATCTATCGCGGGTTGATGGGTCAAACCGCCAAACATCACATGCGCCATCTTACCCAACTGTTCAATCATCGCTGCATTTAACTTGGGGTGATTATAGCCATGTACACTCGCCCACCATGACGACATACCGTCAATCAGGCGTGTGCCCTCTTTAGTGACGATATAAATACCTTCGGCATGGTCGATAACGATATTTGGATAGGTGGGCGGCAAGCTGGCATAAGGATGCCAAAGGTGTTGCTGGTCGAAGTCGCTGGTAGCAGTATTGACAGTCATAGTACACTCGCAAACGACAAGCATTTGCTTTCAAAAAAGCGTATGGCAAGTTGAATATCCGTATTCGTCATATTATTCCTAGTGTTTAGCACTTTCGTATATCGATAACATAATCTGCAACGCATTACTGACCGGTAATACGTTTGTATTTGGCGAGCAAATCACTCTCATTTTCGACGTGGTTTGGGTCATGAGGAATGCAGTCAACCGGACAGATGACGACGCATTGTGGCTCATCAAAGTGGCCGACGCATTCGGTGCATAAATCGGGGTCAATGACATAAATATCATCGCCCTCTGAGATGGCTTCATTGGGGCAAGCAGGCTCGCAAACATCACAATTGATGCATTCATCGGTAATTAATAACGCCATAAACTGCTCCTTATTTGCTAGCAGCTGATAATAAATGAGTACATTCGTTGTTTACTACTAAACTCAATATTTGACATTCAGCCAATATTGAATGCTCACTTAGCGAAAGTTCATTTAGTAAACGCTCAACTTAGTAAGCACTTAGCTTAGTAAATATTCAGCTTAATACTAACTACTGAGTTTTTGTATAAAGGCTTCTGAGACGCATGGTGGCACAAACTTGGTCACATCACCGCCAAGCTTGGCAATCTCACGAATCATCGTTGATGAGATAAATGAATAGTTCTGTGATGGCGTTAAAAATACCGCTTCAAAGTTTTCATCAAGCTCGCGGTTCATATTGGCAAGCTGAAACTCGTATTCAAAGTCTGACATGGCTCGCAAGCCGCGCAATACCGCCGTGGCGTTCTTTTCGCGCATAAAGTCGACCAGCAAGCCTTCAAAGCCAATCACCGACACTTGCGGTAAATCAGCAAATACGGTTTCGACCAAATGAACGCGCTCCTCAAAGTCGAATAATGGCTTTTTATGATGTCCTGAGGCCACAGCGATGACCACCTCGTCGAACAGTTTCGTCGCCCGTTTAACCAAGTCTACATGACCATTGGTAATAGGATCGAAGGTACCAGGGTATAAAATCTTAGTATGCAGTTTTGATGAAGTAGCAGAAAGGCTCATAACAGGACTAATATGGTTAATGGTAATGCCCCATATGCTAGCAAATTTTACTCAAACTTAATACTTATCTGCTACATTTGTCCTAACAGTCGATTTACCTTTTCGCCGTCTGCTTTGCTACAATAGTCGGTTCGACTCATCCCTTTTGCTACGCTTGATTTGCCATGCTCGATATGACAAACCAGCATGACAAAAAAAATCCCTATTAAAGGGTTAGGATGAGGAATAGTTAGACTGGGACACTGTATGTTGAAGCGATACGAGAACAATATATTAAAGTCCTTATGGAGAAATTATGTCAAAAAAATCAAAAAAACCTGACAATCAAATTTGCGCCAATAAAAAAGCTCGTCATGAGTATTTTATTGAAGAGACGTTTGAGGCAGGTCTATCGTTACAAGGTTGGGAAGTTAAAGCCATTCGTGCCGGTAAAATGACCATTACCGAAGCTTATATTATCTTTCGTAATAATGAGGCGTTTTTGTTTGGTGCCCATATTCAGCCGCTGCTCTCAAGCTCAACGCATGTGAGCCCTGATAGCATCCGTACCCGTAAGCTGCTGCTCAATCGCCGCGAAATCGAAAAACTTATGGGTGCGGTCAATCAAAAAGGCTATGCTTGTGTGCCGTTATCTTGCTACTGGAAAAACTCGCTGGTGAAATGCCAAATTGCCCTAGCATTAGGTAAAAAACAGCATGATAAACGTAAAACCCTTAAAGACCGCGACTGGGAACGTGATAAGCAGCGCGGCTTTAAACAGCATTTAGATTAAAAGACGCTATCAGCGATTCATTTTAATCTAATGTAAGAAGGACGATTCAGCATACTGTTGAATCGTCCTTTTTTATTTGGCAAATAAGTTAAATCAATCAATTTAGTGCATCTATTTTCAAACCGTTTGGGCTGTTTTATTAAACTGCGACTGCTTATGAGCGCGGCGTAATTGACGGATACCATGCACAATTAAGCAAGCTATACCCAACCAAATCAGACCATAGCTATAAATCATCGCTGATTCAAAAGGATTGCCCAATATCGTAATGGCCAAGATAAATAATAAAGCGGGCTCTATATAACTCATCATACCGTAGACATTGACGGGTAGCATTTGACTGGCATCGACATTGGTTTTCATCGCAATCACGCTAAGCACACCCAATCCTGTCAGCATCATGATAATAAAGCCAGAACCGCCAACTATTTCTAAACTGCTCGGCGCAATGAATAATAAATAGGCTAGCGCAAACGGCGCAAAGATGGTCAAATCAACCAACAATCCAGTAATCGCACCGATACCTTGCAAACGGCGCAAAATATAATAAATAGGATAGCTGCCGCAAACCCATAACGTCGCCCACGATATGCTTTGCGTGCGCACAATCTCACTGCCCACACCGACAGCGGCAAAAGCAACCGCCAACCATTGCAGACGGCTTAATTTCTCGCCAAACAAGACGCAGCCAAATATAACCATCATCAGTGGAAACAGAAAATAACCCATTGCCGTTTTTACGCCTTGACCGTTAACTGGCGCCCACATAAACAGCCAAAACTGACTTAAAAATATCGGTGTAGGCAATAGTAACCATACCCACTGCTTAACGGTTCGGAGCGCTCTCAACTTATTAATATGCAAACCCAAGCGCCCACTAATCACAAGATAGCCGATTAGCGCGGCCCACATTGCCAGCATCCGCCAGATAAATACTTGCGTCCCAGATAACGGCGCTAAAAAACTGCTATAAGCATAAAGTACGCCAAACAACAGATTTGATAATATCGCCAATGCCACGCCCATGATTAGCGTGCGCTGTTGTTTGCTGCCAGCTGTCCACACCGCAGGCAATGGCAGACGCGAAACCGTATTTTCTAGCGTATTAGCAAAAACATGAGATAGCGTTGAGTGAGACATAGTAAACACCGTAAATATAAATAAACGTTAGATAACCCAACTGCTTTTTATTTTGCTTGCCGGTTTGGATTGATAGGGTGTATTTTACGGTGGCATAAAGAGAAATTATCTCTATATAGACATATTTATGAGTAAAACTATCTATTTTATGATTAAATTATGACTATTTTCTTATATTCATAATTTATAACGATAATATTTATAATAGATTTTAAATAATTATGATTTTTAGAGCCAAATACTATGAGCCATATTTTAGACAATACCGATAAAGCCATTTTAAATTTGCTACAGGACGATGCGAGCTTACCGTTAAAAACGGTGGCAGAACGCGTGCATGTCTCTATCGCTACGGCTCAGCGCCGCATTCAGGCATTGATAGATAACGGAATAATTACCAAACAAGTCGCTATCGTTGACCCAAATAAAGTGGGTTACGGGCTTACGGCGGTGGTAATGATAGAGATGTCGCGCTCCAATACCTCGATGCAGCATCGATTTGAGCGCTTAATGCATGATCAGCCACGGGTGATGAGCTGTTATGAAGTGTCGGGTGATGCAGATTTTATGTTGATGGTCAATGCCAAAAATATGAATGACTATCATGGATTTACGCGTAATTTGCTGACTTACGAGAATAATGTACGTAGCTTTAAAAGCCAATTTGTGATGAATTTTACGAAGAGTGGGACGAAGATTTTACTCGATTGATAGCGATTAAAAAATGAATAGTAAGGTTAGCTTTTAATCGCTCTTAAATAAAGCAAATACGGCACAGCAAAAATAACAGCCAATAGCCCATAGAGCGATATAATTAATAAGAATGAGCCGAAATCAATACCGCCTTTACTCAAATTCATCAAATACTCAAATGTAATTAACGCCATTCCAGCTACTGGGAAAAAAAGCGCCACTAAAAGATGTTTGACTGTGAATGATTTACTTCGATATAAGCTGTTTCTTTGAAAGCTAACCACTGCTATCAAGTGAATAATGGATATTAACGGCATAAAAAATACCAATAACAGCATCGCAAGCATGATGTTTCCTCATCAGGAGGATTATTAATGTCTACTATATCGCAGTTTTTACCACGCGTTTAATTTTATTGTCTACTATCAATTACTTATCTTCTTATTAGTACTAATCAGCACTCACATCCTGAGCGTAATTCATGTTAAAATGAGCGCTTTTAAATTAGCCGTTAATATTTCTGATAAATAACGGCTTTTTTTAGTGCCATTTTCTAATTAACAGGTCCGCTCATGTCTGCCGATACCATCGCCCGTACCGCCTTTAAACAAGGCACCAAACCACTTTACGACTACGACAAACATTGGGCGAGCTGCTACGAGCCTGCGCCTTATTTGCCGATGAGCCGCAAAGAGATGGACGATTTGGGCTGGGATGCCTGTGATGTCATCATCATCTCAGGCGATGCCTATGTCGACCATCCAAGCTTTGGCATGGCGATTATCGGCCGCTTATTAGAAGCACAAGGCTTTCGCGTCGGTATCATTGCCCAGCCAGATTGGAAGAGCAAAGATGCCTTTATGGAGCTTGGTAAACCGGTTTACGCGTATGGTGTGACCGCCGGCAACATGGACAGCATGATTAACCGTTATACCGCTGATCGTAAGATCCGTAGCGATGATGCTTACTCGCCGGGCAACGTCGCGGACAAACGTCCTGACCGCGCCGCCATCGTATATAGCCAACGCTGCCGTGAAGCCTATCCTGATGTGCCGATTATCTTAGGCGGTATCGAAGGCAGTCTACGTCGTATCGCGCATTATGACTATTGGTCAGATAAAGTCCGCCGCAGTATTTTGATCGACGCCCGTGCCGATGTCTTATTGTATGGTAACGCTGAGCGTGCCATCGTCGATGTGGTACATGGTCTATCAAAAGGCTACACGTTTGAGCAAATGAGCAAACTGCGCGGTACAGCGTATTTATTGACCCCGACTCGTCGCCATTGGCAAGCAGGCATGACCGAAGTTGCCAGTAATGATGTCGATACCGTCGGTCGCGTCGATCCAATTATCAATCCATACGTGATGACCGAAGACGTTGATAGCTGCAAAATTGAACAAGAAAAGCCATCTGACTCACCGGTCGGACAAGCTATGACAGGCATGTCCGCGCAGTATCAGGGCTTTGTTGCAGAACCTGTGACCAATAAAGTATTGAATGCTGAGCAAGTGGACGAAGAGACGCAAGTGGTACAAATGCGCGGCTTTAATAAACCGATGACAGCACGTAAGCATAAAATTAAAATGCCGCCACGTGAACAAACCGTTATTCGTCTGCCGGATTACGAACACGTCAAATCTGACCCTGTTTTATACGCGCATGCCAGCCGTATCTTACACCTTGAGACCAACCCCGGTAACGCGCGTGCGCTAGTGCAGCGTCATAGTAGCGGTGCCGGTAACTCACATACCTCGATTGACGTTTGGCTCAATCCGCCACCGATTCCGCTTTCAACCGAAGAGATGGATTACGTCTTTGATTTGCCGTATGCACGCCTACCGCATCCAAGCTATAGCGATGCGCGCATCCCTGCTTATGACATGATTAAATTTTCGGTCAATATCATGCGCGGCTGTTTTGGTGGTTGTACGTTCTGCTCAATTACCGAGCATGAAGGTCGTATTATTCAGAACCGCTCAGAAGAATCTATCTTGCGTGAAGTCGAAGCGATTCGTGATACTGCGCCAAACTTTACCGGTGTGATATCTGACCTTGGTGGTCCAACAGCCAATATGTATCGCCTCAACTGTAAAGATGAGACCATTGAGAAAAACTGCCGCAAGCCGTCTTGCGTCTATCCTGATGTTTGCGAAAACCTGATTACCGATCACAGTAATTTGACTCAGTTATATCGTAAAGCACGTGATATCAAAGGCGTGAAAAAAATCCTTATCGCCTCAGGTTTGCGTTACGACTTAGCGATTAAAGACCCTGAATATGTCAAAGAATTGGTCAGTCATCATGTCGGTGGTTATCTAAAGATTGCCCCTGAGCATTCTGAAGAAGCGGTTCTGTCAAAAATGATGAAGCCCGGCATGGGCAATTACGATAAATTCAAAGCCATGTTTGAACAGTACAGCCAAGAAGCAGGCAAAGAGCAATATCTGATTCCTTACTTTATCGCCGCCCATCCCGGCACCAAAGATGAAGATATGATGAACCTTGCGCTGTGGCTAAAAAGCCACGGCTACCGCGCTGACCAGGTACAGGCGTTTTATCCAAGCCCGATGGCGACCGCGACCACCATGTATCATACCCATAAAGACCCGCTGCATAAAATCAGCCGTGACGAAGGTGACATGGATATCGTCAAATCTGGCAAGCAACGTAAATTACATAAAGCTTTCTTACGCTATCACGATCCAAAAAATTGGGTACTATTGCGTAAAGCGCTGCAAGATATGGGACGCAGTGACTTGATTGGTAAAAACCGTGGCTGCTTAATCCCGCCGTTTAATGCCAGTTTAGAAGGTCGCGATGCGGCGCAAGATAGCTACCAATCGGCGCGTAAAAAGAACAGCCGCTTGGGTAATGACTCAGTGAAGCGCAGCAATAATAGTCCTAGCGCTGCAAAAAACACTTCGGGCAAAAACACATCTAGTAAGAATACCAAGAAAGTCAGCAAAGGTAACTTTCAAACGCAGCATACTGGTCTGCCACCGCGTAAGACCAAATAAATTAAATAGCTGTAAGTGAAATAGCTATTAGTAATTGTGGCTAAATAAGTTAGAAATATTTACTTAAGCTCAAACCAAAGCGCCTATCGACTCATCAGTCGATAGGCGCTTTTTTATATTCTTGATATTTTATATTTTTGATAAAAGTCGGCTGACTTCTTCGCCTATTTCCATAGCGATATATTTGCCGCTTCACTAATTTAAGCTTAGCTATTTTACAAAGGCTGTTAAGTGCAGCGTTACATTAGTCAGTGTTTTAGTAACTTAGTGAACACGTAACAAACAATTTCTAACATTATGCGGAAAGCCTTTTCGATAACATATGCGCTATATGCTTAACGCATAGTGAAAAAATACATTGTTCAAAAAGCATAGTTTAAAAAAGTATAGGTAAAACGCCTAGTTAAAAATAAATATATTATAAATGATATAATTTTGGAGACAACCATGAACACCCTAACTAAATTTGCTGTTGCCCTACCTACTCTTGCTCTACTAAGCGCATGTGCGACTACCGCGCCTACTACCCCAAATAAAACCCCTGCTTCAGAAAGCGTGACCGATGTCGCTTATGACCGTATGGCGCCAGCACCTTATACTTGTACTGATGGCAGCAAAATCTTGGCAAAACAGTCAATCAATAAAAAACAAGTCATGCTAGACGCGACGTTACCTAAAGTGAACTGGGCAAATCAGCCAATTATCCTAAATGGTGGCGTCCAAGGTGATACCGCAAGCTATGTCAACGAATCAAACTCTGAAGTCGTCTATGCATGGCATATGAAAGGCGATAAAGGTATCTTTGCGATGAAATGGGCTGACGGTAAAGAATACCAAGTAAACTGCCAAATTTAAGCAGCTGATATAGATATTAAAACTAAAGCATAATAATTATTAAACAGTCATCAAACGGTGGCTGTTTTTTTATGGCTGTAAGCTTAAAAACATCCTTGCCAATACGTTATTTTTTATCCCAGTTGTCTCTCGTTTGATAATAATAAGAAATAGCCTTTTGCAGCATTTAGCTAGAGAAGCACGCTGAAAGCTGTCAAAATAGCCCATCTATAAAAATAGCTTATGACTCATAAATAAAGAGGATAACTCAATGGTAAAGCGCTTATTAAGTATGATGATAATGGCTATTGCGAGTATGTTGGCGCTAACGGGCTGCGATAATAGCGCTGACAATTCTAATGGCACTGATAGCGTTGATAGTTCTGATAAAACTTCTGTAACCGCAGCAACACCTGAGGCGGCAAAAGTTAATACTATTGATTGGTCATTGGTCGCAAGCGGCGAAAAAGCTGTTGACCCTGCCAATTATAAATATCCGTTTGCGCTCGATAGCCAAAATGTGCGCGATTATGCGGAATATTTCGATGTGGATAATGCCACCGCGCAGCACAATCTGACGATAAGTATGGCAAGCAATGAAGCGCTATCAAAGCTGCTCGATCAGCTTAGCGATAGCTATACCTCACATGAAATCATTGATAGTAAAGAGATGAAGCTTGTCATCCATACCACGCCTGATGTCGCTGCCAGTCGCTATGATTATGTACTGTCAGATGACTTTGCGAAAGGGCTAGTATTGCCGATTGAAATTAAGCCAGATGGTAAGAAAAGTGATGTGAAGGGGCATGGAGAGGTGCAAGAATAGTTTAATTTGTAGGGTGCGCCCTGCGCACCGATAAAATATCAAAATTCATACGGCAAATACAAATGTCACAATACATCCGCTCACACACGAAAGGCGCTACTTACTTTTTTACTTTGGTGTCATACAATCGAAGAAACATACTGTGCGAAGATGACTTCTTACAAGCATTTAAGAAAAGTATCAAACAGGTGCAACAACAATATCCTTTTGAAATTATTGCATGGGTGCAACTACCCGATCATCTACACTGTATTTGGAGAATGCCTACTGACGAGGCCAATTATAGTATGCGTTGGTCGCAGATCAAACGCTTAACCACCCAAGCTTGTCCGCAATATCATTTACCAATAGATGATTTAAGCCGTTCAAAAGTTAAAAGAAACGAAAGAGGTATTTGGCAACGGCGATTTTATGAGCATCAGATAAAGGATGAAGTTGATTTTATAAGACATATGGATTATCTACATTTCAATCCTGTTAAACATGGATTGGTTGGTAAAGTGTCGGAGTGGCCATATTCAAGCTTTCATCGTTATGTGAAGCAAAGTCTTTATATGGAAGATTGGGGTAACAATTCGATGGATTTTACGGAGAATTTTTCAGATAGATTGGAGTAGTTTGCTTTATCTGGTGAGCTGGGCGCACCCTACCTCTGCTTCAAATATCTCAAGTAAACATATCTACAGCATCATTAATTAGAGACTTTCTCCAATCTACAATATCTTGATTATGAGCTATAAAATTTGTCAATTTTTTATAAGCTTTTACAACTCTTCCGCCACTTAAAGGTTCGTCAATACTATCAATAATTTCAAAAGCATGGTGGGCAACTTCAAAGTTACCGCTAATCAGTAAATCAACGGCTAAGTCAAATGAAAGAGCTCCAGGAAACTCTAAAAGACAATAAACAAATGTACCTCTACAGTTAACATTATTTTCCATAACAATTAGTCTATGCAAACTTTCTAGAATCCTATTATCTCTAGTTTTTGATGCAGACAAAGCTACCCTATTTTTTGTAAGAATATCTACGGTTGGATCATCTAATATGTACCTAATATCATCTAGACTTTTTTTATTTAGCATTTGGTTCCCATAGGCCTACCCACGTATCAGATGGTCTCGGATAGATTGGTTTAGTGATGGTAGGGTGCGCCCAGCGCACTAACAAATTCATAAAAAACAATAAATTGAACATACTACTTTAACGGGATTATTTTACGCCTAATCTATTTCTCAAATAATACACATAAATTTAAAATCCGTTTCTTAAAGGTGCGCGGGGCGCACCCTACACTTTTATATCCAAAGTTTTATCTTACGCGAGTGAATAACAAAATGTCAATACGAGGCTCGAACACAACAGGAAAACTGTGCGCGAGGGACGAGCGCCGAGTGAACCATTAAAGAAAGACGGCTCATGACCCGCATATTTGCCCACTATTAAAGCAAGCGATGCTGAGGCCATGCTTTTCCGTTTCTGTCTTTTTCCTCTTTTAATGGCAAGGACTTGCCCTACTCCCTAACCAACACCAAGAACTCTTCTTCATCCACCACTTTCACACCCAATTTTTCTGCTTTGGTCAGTTTGGAGCCAGCTTTATCACCTGCCAATAGTGCAGTGGTTTTTGCCGAAATACTCCCTGATACTTTGGCACCAAGCGCTTGCAGTTTGGCTTTGGCTTCATCGCGCGCCATGCTATCAAGTGCGCCAGTGATGACCCATGTTTGCCCATCGAGCGGCAATCCCTCTGCCACCACTTGCTCAACCTTATCCCAATGCACGCCCGCTTCGCGCAGTGCGGTGATGACTTCGATATTGTGCGGCGCACGGAAAAATTTATAAGCAAGCTCAGCGGTGATTGCGCCAACGTCAGGCGTTTGTAGGAGCTTGTCGATATCTGCTGCCATCAGGCTATCAAGGTCGCCAAATTGCTGTGCCAAATTCTGCGCCGTGGTCTCACCGACGCCGCGAATACCAAGCGCATAGATAAAGCGTGCGAGTGTCGTCTGTTTACTGGTTTCAATGGCGCTGAGGATATTTTGTACTGATTTTTCCCCTAGTTTTTCAAGCGTAATCAGCTCGTCTTGATGTTTATGCAACTGATAGATATCGGCGACGGTCTTGACCAAACCGTGCTCAAAAAAGCTAATCAGCCAACTTGCGCCTAAGCCATCGATATCCATCGCCCGACGCGAGACAAAATGAATAAGCGCTTCTTGCTGCTGCGCCGGACAAAATAAACCACCGGTACAACGTGCCAACGCTTCACCTTCAGGCAATACCACAGGGGAGTCGCATACAGGGCAAGTCGATGGCAATTTAACAGGTTCTGAATCTGCTGGACGCTGATCTGTCCAAACGCGGGTGACTTTGGGGATGACATCGCCTGCACGGTGGACGCTGACCATATCGCCTGCGCGCACATCCAAGCGCTGAATTTCACCAAAGTTATGCAAGGTAACATTGCTGACGGTAACGCCGCCGACTTTGACTGGCTCTAACTTACCAACTGGGGTGATTTGTCCGGTGCGTCCGACTTGCCATTCGATATCGTTTAGACGCGTCATGACCGTTTCGGCAGGGAATTTATAGGCGGTTGCCCAGCGCGGCTCACGCGATAAAAAGCCAAGCTGCTGCTGCAATGCCAAGTTATTAACCTTGATGACCATGCCATCAATTTCAAACGGCAGTTTACTACGCGTTTCAATCATCGACTCATAATAGGATTGGGCTTCGCGTGGGTTTTTTACCACTCTCACCGCGCTGACGCTAAAACCAATGTCACCAAGCCAAGCCAAGGCGGCTGATTGGGTTTTGATAGTCTCAGGTAGACCTTGATTGACTGAATAGCAGTAAAATGCCAGCGGACGGCTGGCAGCAATAGCGGGGTCAAGCTGACGTAAGCTACCAGCGGCGGCATTACGTGGATTGGCAAAGGTTTTATCGCCTTTTTCTTCCGCTAAGCGATTCAGACGCTCAAAGCCGGCTTTTGGCATCAGCACTTCACCACGCACTTCCAGTAATGGAATATCGCTTGCAGCAGTAAGCCAAAGCGGCAAATTGCGAATGGTTTTGGCATTTTGGGTGATATCCTCGCCCGTTTGCCCATCACCGCGTGTCACTGCTTGGATAAATTTGCCATAAGCGTATTTGAGTGACACCGCCAAGCCATCAAGCTTTAGCTCCATCTCATATTCAGGATTTTTCTGCGCATCATTGAGTCGATCATTAACGCGGCGCATAAAGGTATGCAACTCGTCATAATCAAAAACATTACCCAGTGACAACATCGGAATATCATGGGTAACTTGGGTAAAGGCTGACAGTGGCATATCGCCAACCTGATTGATCGGACTGTCAGGCTGTACCAAATCTGGATATTGTTCTTCGAGCTCAAGTAAAGAGCGACGCAACTGATCGTATTCGCTGTCTTCTAAAATCGGATTGTCGAGCACATAATAAGCATAATTATGCGTCTTTAAATTATCAATAAGCGTGCGCATTTGGGTGGCGATAGCAGCATCATTGCTTGCAGATTGTGCAGTATTACTGTCTTTATTCATCTCTTTATTCATGTCTTTAGAGGTAAGCGGTGCGATAGGATCAGTCATAGTCGGCGTCTTTTTTTTGCGATTCAAGATGCCGATATGATAACAAGTTTGCAGGATGCTCGGATATGATTTTGTAGAAAACTAATTCTGTAGAAAATCGATTCTGTAGAAAACCAAGTTGATAGAAAATCGGGCGAATGATACGCTCTTCAATTAAAAGTTGAAAATTAAAAAAGGCAAATAACATCAAGCGCTATTTGCCTTTAGAAGTAATTTTAACTGTTTATCTATTTAGACTTTAACCTTCATAATCGCGAACTTGGTTACGCAACTGCTGCTTGTATTCCGGAGTAATTGGTTCGTTCTCTTCATCGAGCATAACGGCGTCCAAATCACTGGCCATCATATAGGCGATGCTCATCATACTATCGAAACTACGCAGCGCTTGTGGGTGCGGCAAGGATAAAAATACCACCACGCCGTTATAAGTATTGGTCGCCACGCTATGCGGGTCAAAAGGCGCGATACCACTATCAGTAATGCCCATCATACTAAACCACAGCATGCCAGTGCCGTCTTTTTGCTCATAGCGATGGAACATATTCATCGCGCCATAGCGTAGACCGTATTTATCAATTAACGCTAGTAAATCGCGACCACGGATAATCGCAGCGGGGCGGTCACGGTATTGGTGCGGCAAGATAGTAATGTTGATGTTGTCTTTGGCATTGATTAACGGACCGTTTTGCGCTTCATCAACCGGCTCTGAGAGATGCTGATCGAGTATCGGGCTATTATTATCAAAGCTTGGCTCGTCTGCGGTATCAATCACTGGCATCAGGCTGTCGGTTGCAGAGACCAAGCTTGAAAACGCATCTGGCTCTTGTTCGATATTCATCTGCTCAGCAGTAGATACAAACTCGCTATCATCAGCATGCTGCTGCTCATTTTGCCAGCGCGCATAGTCGGCGTCATCTATAACGTCATTATTAGTGTCATTTATCTCGCCACGACCAGCCGTTAGCTGTGCATCGACATGGGTATGCGACTGGGTCAAAGGTTCTTCTTCAACGACCGCATCCAAATAACTGCGATCAGGGCCGATGCTGGTTTCGCCCGCGACCGTATCGTCTAAGTCTGGTTGATCAACGATATTGCGCTCGTGGCGCGGTATGATTGGGATACCGTTTTTATCATAATTGACCGCGGCAGCCTCAGCAGTTTTGCGACGCTTAAAGCTGCGAATGACCATAAATAGCCCTGCAAGCACGATAAATGCGGCAATGGCGATTAATATAAACTGGATAGCGGTCATGAGAAATACATCCTAATATATGACAAAAGGGAAGATATAAGAGTGAATAAATGGCAATAGTCTAGCATGGCTGATTAATATCGTCACCATATAGTCATCGTTTATCATTAGCCCGAAATATTTGCGTGACTTTATATTCTAGCCCTAACTATACCACTAGCAATGGCTGCCAGTTATCAATTATTTTATTACTGGGCTGCTCTTAATCAGAAAGGTAACGCGCGGCTTCATCGAGCGAGACGCTAACCAAGGTAGAAATGCCTGCGCTTGGCATGGTAACACCTTTTAGCTCATCGGCAATCTGCATCGTCAGCTTATTATGGCTGATAAAAATAAACTGCAAGTCGTCTGCTAACTCATGAATGAGGCTAGTAAAGCGAGCAACGTTGGCATCATCAAGTGGCGCATCGACTTCATCAAGCACACAAAACGGGGCCGGATGCTGCTTAAATATCGCAAAAATTAAGCTTAGCGCGGTCAAGGTTTTCTCACCACCGGAAAGTACGGCAAGGCGACTATTGCGTTTGCCCTTTGGTTGCGCCATTAAAGTCAGCCCTGCCCGCCACTGCTCTGACTTTGGCGCATTAGCAGGCATATCGTCAGTATTGAGGGTTAAGCTTGCTTGCCCGCCACCAAAGACTTTGGCAAATAAATTGGCAAGCTCGCTATTGACCGCCTCAAGCGTCTGCATAAATAGCATTTTGGTGGTTTCATCAATCGAGGCAATCGCCTCCGTTAACGTCTCCATACTAGCAGCAATGTCTGCTGTCTGCTGCGCGAGTGGCTCTAAGCGCTCATTAACTTCTGCCAATTCTGCTACTGCAGCGAGATTGACCGCGCCAATTTTACTGAGCTGCTGCTCAAGCTTTGCGCGCTCAGAATTTAATTCTGCGATTTTTTCTGGACGCACACGGCGATCATGAGCGATAAAATCTGCTAATAAGTTTGAGACACTCATCACTTGTTGCTGATGCTGGGGCTGCTGCGCTATATCCGATTGCGCTTTATATTTATGGCTGACTTTATAGTAAGCATCTAGCGCTTCTTGCGTATGGCTGCTAGCATCCTCTAACCTCGCCGCGCTTAAGGCGAGCTCGGTGGCGAGGCGGGCAAGCTCACTTTGCTGCGTTTGCAAGGCGTTTTGCAGTGTATCTAGCTCGACCTGTTGCTGACTATATTCCTCTTTAAGCGCCGTTAATGCTGCCTCGCGTGTCGTTAATACTACTTGCTGGTCATCGCGCGCTGTCTGTGCAATTTGTAACGCTTCTTGCAAGGCTGGCAGTTTGTTTTGCTGCTGCTCATGACGCGCTTTTAGACTTTGTTCGCTTTGTAGCGATTTTTCATGCTGCGCAGTTGCCCGTTCAAGACTACTAACGCTATGTTCTAGTCGCATCTCACTTTGTTGAATACGAAGTTGCAATGCTTGCCAAGCGTCATCATCCGTTTGGCGCGCACGATTTAGCTCACTGCGCTCGGACTGCAATTGCTGACTTAATGCACGAGCGTCGGCTATTTGCGGCGTCAGCGCTGCT
The DNA here is from genome assembly GCF_904846565.1 of Psychrobacter sp. CMS30. Classification (NCBI taxonomy): domain Bacteria; kingdom Pseudomonadati; phylum Pseudomonadota; class Gammaproteobacteria; order Moraxellales; family Moraxellaceae; genus Psychrobacter; species Psychrobacter sp. CMS30. The sequence continues at coordinate 108,084 of NZ_CAJHBF010000001.1, forward strand.
ATCTCGCTTTGGATCTGCTGCTGCTCATGATTTAGAGTCTGCTGCTCTTGCTCTAATTCTTGTTGTTCTTGCTCAAGAGCAACTTTATCAGCATTTAGACGCTGGCTGTCTGCTTGTATTCGTTCAGCATTGGCGCGCTTAGTGGTAAGCTGCTGCTGGTATTGATGCTTATCGCGGGTTAATTGCTCAGCTTGCGCGCGCGTTTCCTCTACGCTAACTGTTAACGCATCATAGTTGCGCTGGTCATTGGCAATAGCCTTTTGCTGATCTTGTATTTTGGTTTCAAACTCATCAAGCAGATCTTCTAACGCTTGTAAACGGCTGCGCTGCTGTAAACGCTGGCTTAAGAATTGGCTATTGCTATCGTTTTGACCATTTTGCGCCCCAGCAAACTTGCTGAGATTAATCGTACCCTGACGACTGATAAGCCAACCGTCCGAGGTTAGTAAAATGGCTGATGATGGCAGTGCTTTTAAAATATCGGCAAGCGTATCAAGAGTCTGCTGATTATTAATTTCAGATTGCGCGATATATAAATAACATTGCTGCCAAAGCGTTAAGTTAGGTGCGGTAATCAGCTGTGATAAAGGCAGTATTTTATCAATTAAAGTATCTGGTAATTCGCTAATAAATAAATGGTCTTTAATCTCGCTTTGCTTAGCAGATAGCCACAAGCTATGACCAGTTTCTATTGAAGAATTGTCCTTTTTATTAATCTGTTCGTTTTTTGCAGCCTGATAAGTGAACAAACTCGTTAAGTCATGCTCAAGCGCTTGCCATAAGCTATTCTCTTTTTCAACGTCGCCGTTAACTTTTTCATTACTTAATTGTTTAGATACCAGCACATGACTATCGAGCCATAACGCCAATACGCTATCGAGTAACTCTGCGTGCTGCTGACCTTTCGCGCTTAACTCAATCTGCTCACGTAAGGTGGTGATAGCTAATTGGTCATAGTTATTTAATACTTGATTTTCTAAGTCAGTTTTTACTACATTGCTAGTTTTTACATTAGCAGACTGTTGCGATTTTGGTAGTGGTTTAGGATGCAATATTTGATGCAGAGTATCGTATTCCCCTGCCAAGACCGCATGACGTTTTTCATCCTCGCTCAACTCGCGTTGCTGCATGTTCAAGCGTTGTTGTAAATCATGGACTTGCGGTTGTAGTTCAGACAGGCGCTCATCAACGCTATCTTGTTGACGCTCAATCTGCTGCAACTGTTTATTTAGCTCAGTCACTTGCGTCTCTAATGTGCGCTGTAAATTATTCGCATCAGCCTGCTCTTGCCCATCACCATCAGCCTTGTCAGTATTGGCAGCTGGTGCTAGTGACTGTTGTAGTTGCTGCCATAGATTCTGCCAGTTTTGCTGGCGGCGCTGCCATTTATCATGGTTTTGCTGATGACGTTTTTGCGCTTGGTTATTAATGGCTTGCTGCTGCTCAAGCGTACGCGCATTATCTTGCAGGCGTGACAGCTTATTTTGCGCATCATGGTAGGCGCGCTGTAATGGTTGCTCATTGCGTTTATACGCTTCACGTTTATTTGTCAGTTCAATTAGCTGCGGACGCAATTCTTCTAGCACGTTTTGCTGCTCAACTTGCTCAGCTTTTAAGCGCTCAATCTCACCCACTGCTTGCTCACGCTGCTGCTCCAAGCTGGTAAGTTGCTGTGCGATAACGTTTAATTGTGATTTGGCATCGCTAAGCTCATGCTCAGCTTGTTGATAGCTTAGCTGCTGCTGATAATGGCTAATTTGCGCATCGTCTTTTAGCCACTGCTCTTGATTGATATGGTCAGCAAGCTTATCTTGCTTAGCTTTTAGAGTCTCATAGCTGGCTTGTAGTGTGGCGACTTCATTAGCGCTACGTTCATGGGCGATTTTTTGCTGCTGCTGATTATGCTTTGCTTGATACAGTTGCTGAATGGCAAGTTGTTGTTTAATATCAGCAAGTGTTAACGCTAACTCTTCATAACGCTCAGCACTGGCCGCTTGCTTAGATAAGCGTTTTTGTTGGCTGACCAGCTCGCTTTGCATATCGTGCAGACGTGCTAAATTATCCTGCGTCTTCTCAAGCTTCTTTTGCGTCTCTTCGCGGCGCGCTTGATAACGAGAAACCCCAGCTGCCTCTTCGATAAACTCACGCAGCTGCATGGGGCTAGACTCAACAATACGCCCAATCATACCCTGCTCGATGACTGCATAACTGCGCGCGCCAAGCCCAGTTCCCAAGAATACGTCGACCACATCACGGCGACGACAGCGCGTACCATTGATAAAATAATCCGAGCGCCCCTCCAAATTCACCTGACGGCGGACGGACAGCTCTTGATAGAGATTAAACTCATGGCGAATACCAGTCTGCTCGTCTTGCGTATGCTCAAAGGTCAGCTCGACGCTGGCGACACTTTTGGCCGCTTTATCTTGCGTACCGGCAAAGATAACATCACTCATCGCCCCGCCGCGTAGCTGCTTGGCAGAGGTTTCGCCCAGCACCCAGCGAATGGCATCGATGACGTTGGATTTGCCGCAGCCATTTGGCCCGACGATGGCGGTGATGCCATGACGGAAGGTAAAAGTCGTTGGATTGGCAAAGGATTTAAAGCCTGCCAGCTTTAGAGATTTTAGACGCATGAAGGATCAATAAACTTAGCAAAAACAGGCGGCTATTCTACCTCAAATTGTGCTAAATTTTTAGGGTTTGTGACAGATGCTATAATATGGCTTAAAATCAATATCATTAATCTAAACACTAAGAATTAAGAGAATTAAAATGACTAACTATAATCCGCAAGAACTACAACAAAAATATGAAGAATGGTGTGAGCTACATCGTAAACAGCTTGAGGCGCAGCAGCAGTTTTTGCAAGCTGAAACCTTGCTAAACGAGCTGAAAGATTACTATCTTAATCCGCAATGGATGGCGGATCGTGAAGCGGATCTGCCCATTGATCACTCAGGTAAAGAGCACTCAATCTTTAGCGAAGATGCGCTATGGAATATGCTCACTGATCGTGACGAGCTGGCACGACAGTGGATGCGTTTAGGGCTTGATGCGATTGATAAGAAATAAAAATCGCCCTAAATTACCCCAATTCCACTTAACAATAACTGCCCGCCAGCAAATAATAACAATATGCCAAAAGCACGCTTAAGCGTGAGCGCAGGTAATACATGAGCAAGCTTGGCACCAACTTTTGCCATCGCGAAACTAACGACGGAAATGCATAAAAATCCTGTGATATGGACAAAGCCTATTGTACCTTCAGGCAGATTGGCCACATCTTGACCAAACCATGCAAAGCCTGCCGCGCCAGCCAATGCAATCGGTAGCCCGCAAGCCGCTGAAGTGCCGACCGATTGTTTCATCGGTAGCCCTGCCCAGTTTAAAAACGGTACCGTCAAACTGCCACCACCAATCCCAAAAATAGACGATGCCATACCAATACCTGCTCCTGCGCCAAACTGTACACTAGCAGGCGGTAACGGCTTACCTAACTGCTCTTTGTTAGAAAAGAACAGCATCTTTAAAGCGACCAATAACGCGCCGACACCGATAATCGCTTGCAATACCTTACCGTCAATCATATCGGCAATGCCTGCCCCAACCAGACTACCGATAACCAAGCCCAATGCCATTTTTCGCCATACTTCCCAGCGTACACCGCCGCGCTTATTATGCGCAGTCAATGAGCTAATAGAAGTCACAACGATGGTCGCCAAGGAAGTGCCAATCGCCAAATGAGTCACCACTTCAGGTGAAAAATCATAAGCGGTAAAAATCCATACCAATGCTGGGACAATAATCATGCCGCCGCCGACGCCAAACAAACCTGCGCTGACGCCAGCAAACGCCCCTGCAATGACAAACCACACATACAACATCATAGTACTACCTTTTATAATGGTTATTTTTAGATGATAATAACCAGCGCCTGCGCGTCATTAGTATTCAAGTCGTGACAATTCTGCCGATGGCTGTCATTTTTAAAATTGCCTTAGTATATCAAATGCTATCTTAAAGACTCGATTAAACCTTATATGAACTACAGCGACTAAATTTATGCCGTTATCTATATCTATGCCGTCACCAGCCAATTATTCCGTCCATTTACCTGAACTTACCCATCGTCATGTGACCAGCAGCGCCTCTACCAATAGTGAGCTGATAGACGCTGTGCAAGATGCTACGCTGGACGCTACTGAGTTGCATCTATTAACGGCTGAGACCCAAAGCGCAGGACGCGGGCAGCGCGGTCGTTCATGGCAATCACCGCGCGGCAATGTCTATCTGTCGTTATATCATCCAGTACACATGCCCATTAGCGGTTTATTATCGTTAATTATCGGCGTCGAGTTGGCAAAAATGCCTATTATCCAAAGGTTAAATGAACAATTACGCGCGCAAGGTTTAACTCCTATTGGCGTAAAATGGGCCAATGATTTGGGCTTTTATAGAAATTCATCTGAAGCAGATAAAGCTGAACCAGACACGCAAATCATCCAATTTAATAAGCTTGCTGGTATTTTAATTGAACCCGTATGGAAGGCAGGAAAATTGGTCGGCGTGGTCATGGGCGTTGGATTGAATGTACAAGCCACGCCAAAGCTAACCGCGCAAACTTGTGAAGGCATGAGCTATCAAGCCATTAGCTTGCAAGATGTTTACGGCATGCTTGAATCAGATAACGCGTACAATTTACCAACCTTACAAACGCTTTATCAGCAAATTAGTAAAGCATTACTGGCGGCTATGACGCGCTTTGAGCACTTTGATATAGAAAGACCCACTGGGCATACCTATTATCTGGACAGCTTTTTGCAAGAGTTTGCAACGATGGATGCATTGGCGGGTCTGCGATTACGTGTCAGCCAAGACCATGATGATAAAGCGCATGTCATCACTGGTGACGCCTGCAGTATTGATACAAACGGCTGTTTGCAATTGCGTGAAGATAACGGTAAGATTTCTGCGCTTTTTACCGGGCGTATTGATGTGATTTGTGAGGCTTAAACCACATACTTAACGAGCACCATATAAAGGGATTTTTATGCTCTGGTTAGATCTTGGAAACACCCGTCTTAAATACTGGCTCACCGATGATATCGGGCAAATAGTCGCGCACGATGCCAAGCAGCATTTGCAAGCGCCGGCCGAATTACTCATGGGTCTGACCGATCGCTTTGAGCGTTATGCGCCCGACTTTATCGGTATCTCGTCGGTACTGGGTGACGAGTTGAACGTAAAAGTATCAGAAACGTTAAGTCGCCTAGATATTCCGTTTGAGTTTGTCCATGTTGATGCTGAACACCCATTGATGCGTAGCGCCTACAATGATGAGCAGCTCGGCTGCGATCGTTGGCTACAAATGCTGGGCGCAGTTGATAAGAAAAAGCGTCAATGTGTGATTGGCTGCGGTACAGCGGTGACGATTGATTTGATTGATCACGCTGAGCATTTAGGGGGTTATATTTTCCCAAGCATCTATCTGCAACGTGAATCCCTATTCTCTGGTACCAAGCAAATCACCATCTCTAACGGTACTTTTGATAGTGTCAGTCAGGGCACCACCACGCAAGATGCTGTCCATCGCGGGATATTATTGTCCATCGTTGGTGCGATCAATGAGATCAGTAACCGTCATCCAAACTTTGAAGTCATTATGACGGGTGGTGATGCAGCCATTATCGCGCAACATGTCAATCGCCCTGTACGCCTGCGCGATGATTTATTATTAAATGGTCTGGCACGCTATTTTGACCATAGTAAACAGACATAGTAATTTGAAAGATTTTATAAGATAGAAAATAGAAATAAAAAAAAGCAGTACGTTTTAAGCGTACTGCTTTTTTATGTCTATTAGATTTGAGACCAATACAGAGTGCTAAAGGGATTAGTTTTTCGTCGCCTCTGTCACGCCTGCGAACAGCACGCAAGAAAAATTTTGCCCATTAGCACGAGGATATTAATGTATAGTAGAATTACTTTAAAATCGAAACAGTGCGACTGGGATGAATTTTTCGTAGCCTCTGTGATAACAGCAAGCAAGGAAAATTTATACCAGTCGCACATAGCTATAACGTATCGCTTTTATTTTGAACTGACTATATCCATTTTATTTCGAATTTACTATCTAACGAATCCTCAATAATTTTTACTTGGTCTCGTTAAACAATTCACGACCAACTAACATACGGCGAATCTCACTGGTACCCGCGCCGATTTCATAGAGCTTGGCATCACGCCAGAAACGACCTAGCGGATACTCATTGGTATAGCCATTACCGCCAAAGATTTGAATGCCTTCACCTGCCATCCAAGTGGCTTTTTCGGCACACCATAAAATCACACTGGCACAATCTTTACGTACTTCTCGACTATGACCAGCACCGCGTTGATCTAACATGTCGAGATTTTTACCAACGGTGTATAAGAAGCTACGTCCCGCTTGCAGGATGGTATACATGTCCGCGACTTTACCTTGGATAAGCTGGAACTCACCAATCGCTTGACCAAATTGCTTACGATCATGGATGTACGGAACAACGTTATCCATCACCGCTTGCATAATGCCGATAGGACCAGCTGCTAATACCGCGCGCTCATAATCAAGACCGCTCATCAGTACTTTGACGCCTTCGTTTAGACCGCCTAAGATATTCTCTTTAGGGACTTCAACATTATTAAAGGTCATCTCACCAGTATGACTACCGCGCATGCCGAGCTTATCGAGCTTTTGTGCCGTACCAAAACCTTCCATGCCTTTTTCCACGATAAATGCCGTCATGCCTTTCGCACCCATCTCTGGATTGGTCTTAGCATAAACTATCATCACGTCCGCATCAGGACCATTGGTAATCCACATTTTGCTACCATTCAATACATAATGACCGTCTTTTTCTTCGGCTTTTAGCTTCATACTGACCACATCTGAGCCAGCGCCAGTTTCACTCATCGCCAGCGCACCAATGAATTCACCACTGATGAGTTTCGGCAGATATTTTTGCTTTTGTTCCTCTGAGCCATTACGTTTGATTTGGTTGATACATAGGTTTGAGTGCGCACCATAGCTCAGCGCTACAGAGGCAGAAGCACGGCTAATCTCTTCCATCGCGACCATATGGGCAACATAGCCCATGTTAGAGCCGCCGTACTCTTCAGGAACCGTGATGCCATGTAGACCTAAATCACCCATCTTTTGCCACAAATCCATTGGGAACTCATCGCTGCTGTCAATCTCAGCCGCACGTGGGGCGATTTCTTTCGCTGCAAACTGCTGCACCACATCACGTAATGCGTCGATATCTTCGCCAAGCTGAAAATTCAATCCAGGTAAACTCATAACTATTCCTTGTATTTTGATGTTTTAAATATTAAATGTTAATTTATTTTTAAAGCCATTATATTTTTAGCGCATTTAATTAGGACTGACGCTTATTGATCAACGCACGCGCCACGCTTGACCCATTGCGGCGACCTAGAAACTCACTAATACGCTCACCAGCCATGACCAACTTGTCTAAATCAATGCCAGTGTGAATGCCCATACCGTGCAGCATATAAACGACATCTTCAGTTGCGACATTACCCGTTGCGCCTTTGGCATACGGACAACCGCCAAGCCCCGCCACTGAGGTATCAAATTCGCTGACGCCCATTTGTAAGGCAGCCAAGGTATTGCTGACGGCTTGACCATAAGTATCATGAAAATGTCCTGATAGCATGCTGATATCAGCGTATTCCAGTGCGGCTTGTAGCGCGCGCTGTACTTTAAGCGGTGTACCAACACCAATCGTATCAGCAATACCGATCTGCTCTGAACCAATCTCAACCAAACGCTTAGTGACATAAGCCACTTGGCTGGGATCAATCTCGCCTTCATAAGGGCAACCGACCGTGCAAGAGATAACGCCTCGCACTTTGATACCTTTTGCTTTTGCAGCAGCGGCAACGGGTGCAAAACGCTCAATACTTTCATCGATACTGCAATTGATGTTTTTTTGACTAAAGGTCTCACTGGCTGAGCCAAAAATTACGATTTCATCAGGACGGTGTACGATGGCATTTTCAAAACCACGCACATTGGGCACGAGTACCGAATAACAAACGTCGGCATGACGTGTGGGCTCTAAAGCTTCGAGCAGTGCGCTATTGTCGCCCATTTGCGGCACCCACTTTGGCGAGACAAAGCTGGTCGCTTCGAGTTTTTTGACGCCTGCTGCGATTAAATCGTTGATCAGCCTTTGTTTAACCGCAGTCGGTACCGTCATTGCTTCGTTTTGCAAGCCATCACGTGGACTGACATCAACGATGGTGACGTGCTCTGGATACGAATGGCTCATGGTTATTATCCTTTCATTGTTCTTATACTTCAGTTCTTAAGCTTCGCTAGCTTCAGTATCGATACGCAGTAACTCATCACCATCAGCAACCGAGTCGCCCGCCGCAAATAATAACTCTGCTACCACACCATCAGTCGGCGCGGTAATGGTATGTTCAATTTTCATCGCTTCGATAACGGCGAGTGGCTCGCCTTTCTTCACGCTATCGCCGACAGCCACTTTGAAGGCAACGACCTGCCCTGGCATTGGTGACTTCAAACTACCGACCGCTGCAGACTCTTCGCCCACATGTGCCATAATATCAATTAGCGTAATCTCGTCCCGACCGCTATCTGTGAACACATAAACGGTCTCATTATGTACCCAACTTTGAGCACTAATACGTGCGCCTTCTAACCATAAAGTATGATTGTGTGCGTCACTGCTGGCGTAGCTGACTTCACTTTCATAAACACTCTCTGTCTGAGCGGCTACATTGACATTATCTTGAGTGTCGTTACTCGCGATCTCTTTTTCAATGACCAACGTAAAGCTGCTGGTATTTTCAGCACCCTTTTTACTATCAGAATAATGGGCATTGTGCCAATTGCTAATACGTGCTTGGTACGCTTGCTTATCATAAACCAAGCTAAACGATCTCGCATAAGCGTTATAAGCACGGAAACCAGTAGGCTTACTAAACGGATCTGTATCTTGTGCAATCCCTTCACTGGCAAGCTGCTGGGCGATGGCAGTCACAACAAGCGTCGATAACTCAAGCGGATGCTGGTTAAACAGCTCGTCCGCCTCACGCTCTATCAATGCGGTATCGAGGTTGGCTTTACTAAACGACTCGGTATTAAGAATGTAGCGCAAAAATGCCACGTTAGTTGGCAAACCAACGATGCGCGTTTGTCCCAATGCGCGATCAAGTTTCGCCAATGCTTGCTCGCGAGTGGGCGCATGAACGATAAGCTTAGCAATCATAGAGTCGTAGAACGGGCTAATGACATCGCCTTCGCGTACCCCATCATCGATACGTACATCGGTACCGCTTTTATTAATAACAAAGGTACTGTGCTCAGGCTTTTGATAAGTAAATAAAGTGCCTGTCGCTGGCAAAAAGCCATTGTCAGGGTTTTCTGCACAGATACGCGCTTCAATCGCATGACCATTGATCGTCAGCTCATCTTGCTGCTTAGGTAATGGCTGACCCGCGGCGACCAAGAGTTGCCACTCGACCAAATCGACACCAGTAATGGCTTCACTAACCGGATGCTCTACTTGAAGACGAGTATTCATTTCCATGAAATAAAAGTTCATAGAACCTTCACGCTGTTCAACGATAAATTCAACCGTGCCGGCACCGAAATAATTGACCGCACGCGCCGCTTCAATTGCCGCTGTTCCCATCGCTTCACGCATGGTAGCGTCAACACCCGGTGCCGGCGCTTCCTCTAATACCTTCTGATGGCGGCGTTGTACCGAGCAATCACGCTCAAACAGATGCACATAGTTGCCATGCGTATCACCAAATACTTGAATTTCGATATGGCGTGGCTTTAGAGCGTACTTTTCAATCAATACTTGATCATTGCCAAAACTGGTAATCGCTTCGCGGCGACAGGAGTCCAACAGGTCAATAAAATCGCTGCTCTGCTCAACGATACGCATGCCTTTACCGCCACCGCCCGCACTGGCTTTAATCAGTACTGGATAGCCAATGCTATCCGCTTGCTGTTTTAAAAACTCGGCATCTTGATTGTCACCATGATAACCTGGTATCAGTGGCACGCCAGCGGCTTCCATCAAACGCTTGGACTCAGACTTGCCGCCCATCGCGCGAATCGCATCAGCGGATGGACCGATAAAGACCAAACCTGCATCCTGACAGGCTTGCGCAAAATCCGCGTTTTCACTTAAAAAACCATAACCGGGGTGAATCGCTTGTGCACCAGTCTCTTTAGCAATCGCAATGATAGCGTCGCCTTTAAGATAGCTGTCTTTGGGAGACGATCCGCCCAAATAAACCGCTTCATCACAGACAGCGACATGCTTGGCCTCACGGTCAGCATCAGAATAAACAGCGACGGTGCTTACACCCAGACGCTTGGCAGTCGCTGCAACACGGCAGGCAATTTCACCACGGTTGGCGATTAGAATTTTAGAAAACATAACTATCCCTGTGTCTTGTCGTTTTTGTCGTTTTTATCGTTTTTAACATTCGTTTGTGACATTAATAAATAATAATAAAAATATAGGCTGATATTCACGTGTGACTGTTTTAAAAAAAATGGCATCTGCTGTTAACTTAACGTCAATTTAGCAAAAGTCTCTTCTATTATTAATCTGCTGTCAGCCAATCAGGCTTCCTTTTTTGCAGAAACGCTTGTACGCCTTCTTTACCTTGCTCTGATGAACGAATATCAGCAATGCCTTTTACCGTATCGGCAATCAATTCATTGGTAATGGGTGCGCCCGCCACTTCATGCAATAAACGTTTGCAAGTCTTAACCGCATCCGGGCTGTTTTTGACCACTTTGGCGCAGAACGTGGCTACCTCATCATTAAGCGCTTCTTCGCTGACGCGCTCATGGATCAAGCCCAGTTGCTGAGCTTTTTTGGCATCAAAAACTTCTGCACTTAAGAAATAGCGCTGTGATGCGCGAGCACCTAGCGCCTTAATAACATAAGGGCTAATCGTTGCAGGAGCCAATCCCAAACGTACTTCGCTTAGGCAAAAGTTCGCAATTTTAACCGCGATGGCTACATCGCAAACGGCTACTAAACCCATACCACCTGCATAGACATCCCCTTGAATAGCGGCAACCGTTGGTTTGGGGCATTCATAAATGGTCTTAAGCATTTGCGCGAGTTTATCAGCGTCTGCTAGGTTCTCTTCATAGCTATAATCTGCCATCGCACGCATCCAATTAAGATCCGCACCAGCACAAAACGCTTTACCAGCAGCCGCTAGCACAATGACTCGGACATTATCATCAGTGCCAAGCTTGTTAAATACATCCGTTAATTCGGCAATCATTTCATCATTAAAAGCATTACGTATTTCAGGGCGGTTTAATGTTACCGTAGCCACGTGCTGCTCAATATCGACCAATAGGCTTTTATAATTATTCATATAGGATTATCTCAATGTTTTGTAGTAACTTTTGCATGTCTTTTTTTACGGATAATTTTGTGTAATGTTTTTTTACTTCTAACACCATCATTCTATCTTCGAAAAGAAATGGGTGACTGGTAGAAATTTTTGTAGCCTCTGTCGGCGTAGGCACAGCACGCAAGAAAGTTTTTACCAGTCACGTGCTGACCTTAGTAATACAGTCTATTTTGTAAACTAAAGCACTCACTCATCAAAAGTAGAATACCAATCTACATTCTAAAGACACCATAAGTAGTTTCTTCAATCGGTGCGTTATAAGCAGCGCTCAAACCTAACGCCAGTACGTTACGAGTATCGGCAGGATCAATCACTCCATCATCCCAGAGACGCGCCGTTGCATAATATGGATGACCTTGCTCTTCGTACATATCGAGAATCGGCGCTTTAAATGCGGCTTCATCTTCCGCACTCCACTCCTCGCCTTTACGGTCAAAATTGTCACGCTTGACGGTCGCCAATACCGAGGCTGCTTGCTCACCGCCCATCACAGAGATACGCGCATTTGGCCACATCCATAAGAAGCGTGGACTATAAGCACGGCCACACATGCCGTAGTTACCGGCACCGAATGAGCCACCGACAATGACGGTAAACTTCGGCACTTTGGCGTTTGCAACCGCCATCACCATCTTGGCACCATGACGAGCAATACCTTCGTTTTCATATTTACGACCAACCATAAAGCCGGTGATGTTTTGCAGGAATATCAATGGGATTTTACGCTTACAACATAGCTCAATAAAGTGTGTGCCTTTTTGCGCCGACTCACTAAACAAGATGCCGTTGTTGGCAATAATACCGACTGGCATACCTTCGATATGAGCGAAACCACAAACCAGCGTGGTACCAAAGCGCGCTTTAAATTCATCAAAGGCACTATCATCGACGATACGAGCGATGATTTCTTTGATATCAAAGGGTTTGCGCTTATCCGTTGGAATGACGCCGTATAGCTCTTTGGCATCATAGCGTGGTGGAAGCGGTTTGATTTGATTCGGAATTTGCTTAGCAGGACGATTGAGATGACTGACGATATTACGCGCAATCGATAGTGCATGAGTATCGTTTTGCGCCAAGTGATCGACCACCCCTGACAGACGCGTATGCACATCGCCGCCGCCCAAGTCTTCAGCGGTGACCTCTTCGCCAGTTGCTGCCTTTACCAATGGCGGACCACCCAAAAAGATGGTGCCTTGGTCTTTAACAATAATAGACTCATCACTCATCGCCGGCACGTAAGCACCGCCCGCCGTACAGCTACCCATAACCACTGCAATCTGTGGAATGCCCGCAGCACTCATATTCGCCTGATTAAAAAAGATACGGCCAAAGTGCTCTTTATCTGGGAATACGTCATCTTGGTTGGGTAAGTTAGCGCCGCCTGAATCCACCAAATATACACAAGGTAAGTTGTTTTCTTGCGCAATTTCTTGCGCACGTAGGTGTTTTTTGACCGTCATTGGGTAATAAGTTCCGCCTTTTACCGTGGCATCATTACAGACAATCATACACTCAGTGCCGTTAATGCGACCGATACCAGCAATCACGCCAGCAGCTGGAATATCTTCGCCATACATATCGTGCGCTGCCATCGGAGCGACTTCTAAAAATGGCGTGCCGACATCAAGCAAACGCTCGACACGCTCGCGAGGTAGTAGCTTACCACGTGCTAGATGCTTAGCTCGCGCACGCTCTGAACCGCCTTGAACGACTTTACGCAAGTGCACATATAGGTCATCGACTACCACTTGCATAGCGGCACTGTTTTGCTGAAATTCAGCAGCGTTTGGACTCAGTTTACTGGTTATGATAGCGCTCATGATATCCCTTTTCTTTGATGCGTAAATGCGAGTAGCTTTTTATGTTATGCGAGTTATTTTAACTGTTGTTTATTTTAAGCGTTACTCACATGATTAATCCGTGATTTTCAGGTCTGGTTATTTCATACCTGACAAGCAAGCTTACTATAAGCCTAGCTCTTCTTTCATTTGTTCGATAATTTTATACTTTTGAATTTTGCCAGTGATGGTCATCGGGTATTCGGTCACAAAACGGTAGTAAGTCGGCACTTTATAATGAGCGATATGCTCGCTACAGAACTGGCGCACTTCTTCTTCAGTCAGGCAGTCAGGCTCTTTAGGAATAATCCATGCAGCCAGTACTTCACCATAACGCTCATCTGGGATACCAACGATTTGCACATCACGAATCTTTGGATGACGATAAAGATAGTTTTCAATCTCAACTGGATAAATATTTTCACCGCCACGAATGACCATGTCTTTACTACGACCAACGATTTTGACATAACCATCTTCATCCATGGTGGCCAAATCACCGGTATGCATCCAACCATCTTGAATGGCTTCGCGGGTTTTAAAGCGACTGCCCCAATAGCCTTTCATCACTGAATAACCACGGGTCAGTAGCTCGCCAGTTTCACCTAAGGGTACAATCTCGCCCGTTTCGGTATCGACGACCTTGACTTCAAGCGCAGGCTGCACCAAACCAACGGTCGATACTTGCTTCTCAAGCGGCGTATGCTCATTGGTCTGGCAGGAAACGGGACTGGTCTCAGTCATGCCATAAGCAATGGTAACCTCACTCATATGCATCTTATCAATGACGCGGCGCATGACTTCAATCGGACAGCTAGAGCCGGCCATAATCCCAGTACGCAAGGTCGATAAATCAAAGTTTTCAAATTCAGGGTGGTCAAGCTCGGCGATAAACATCGTTGGCACGCCATGCAAACCAGTACATTTTTCTTCTTCGACGGCTTGCAGGACTGACAATGGCTCAAAGCCATCGTTAGGATAGACGATACAACCGCCATGCGTCAGAATCGCTAAGTTGCCGAGCACCATACCGAAGCAATGGTATAGCGGTACTGGAATACACAGTCTGTCTTCCTCAGTGAGATTCATGGCCTCACCGATAAAGTAGCCGTTATTGAGGATATTGCGATGGCTTAACGTCGCACCTTTGGGCGTACCGGTCGTGCCACTGGTAAATTGGACATTAATAGCATCGGTGTTTTTAAGCTGCGCTTGACGCTCAGCAACCCGTGGATCATTGGCATCGCCTTCCGCCATCCACGCAGAGAACTTCTGCATAAAGCCAAACTCTTCATCAGAGTCTGGCTCATCAATCCAAATGATGCGTTCAATGGTTGGAATCTCGACCAAATCAAGCTGGGTATAATCTTTATGATAAATCTCAGGACACAGCTCACGGATTAGACTGGCATAATCACTGCTTTTAAAATGGCGCATGAGCACGAGTGCTGAGCAGCCCAATTTATTTAAGGCATATTGCAGCTCAAAGGTACGATAGGCAGGATTGATATTGACGAGGATAACGCCGACTTTCGCGGTTGCTAGTTGCATCAAAAGCCATTCAGCATTGTTGTGCGACCAGATACCGATGCGATCACCAATCTCGAGTCCCATCTCAATCATGCTACTAGCCAGCTGATTGACATGCTGTTGTAGCTCACGATACGTCCAGCGGATATTTTGATGGCGTACAACCAGTGCTTCGCGCTCAGGATATTTGGAGACAATCGCATCAAAAAAATCACCAATGGTTGCCTCAATCAGCGGCACATCAGGACCTTTATCATAGCTTTGGGTAAGTGGCGCATTTGCTGAGCGTGCACCCATATTGATGCTGGGGATATTATTTAGAATGGTATCGAAGTCAGAAACTTGAGTCATAACGAGTCCTTTCGTTTTACTTATTGTGGTGCTAATGAGTCGCCTGTCACCCATTCATTGTTCCTTGAACAGGTCTTGACGAGCGTTAGCTACTATACCGCCTTAAATCGAAGGCTGTCAATAATAGTAATACAATATGTATCATTTAATTAGTTACTAAAAATAACCGCTGAGTAAAAGATAGCATAAAAGCATGACAAATATTTGACCCAAAAAAGCCAGTTATGCATTTGCTGCATAACTGGCTTTTTGATGAGAGTTAATTTTTAAACCTATTATTAGAATTAGACTACAAATTCTAGATTTAGATAATATTTAGCCCTCTAACGATTAGGCTTTAACCATGGGCGGCGCTTTAATCGTTACCGTCGCGCTGACTTCATTATTCTCATCAAGCAATTCCATAATAAGCTTATCCTCAGTTTCAGTGATTACTTGCCAATTACCAGCAGCTTGCGGTACGCCCGTTGCCATCACCGATATCGCTTTATTTTTTAAGCGAATCATCGGCGGCTTATGCTCATAACCGCCGTGTTCGTGACCCAAGATATCATCAGCAATCGTTGCTGCCTGCGCGCGCAGTGGCGCGACATAGCGGCAAGCGACGCCATTGATAGACATGCAGTCGCCAATCGCATAAATATTATCAGTATTGGTACGCAGCGTTGGCGCATCGACTACGATACCGGTGCGGCGATTGAACTCGACCCCAGCAGCTGCTGGCAATTTATCATCAACCGTCAAGCCCGTACTGGCAATCACATGGTCAACGATTAGTGGTTCAAGAGTCTGAGCTGTATCACTGTCGGTTGCTGCTACGACTGGCTCATAGCTGACTTGCAATTTACTGTCATTATTACGCATGACATTAGATACTTGATAACCGCCTAAAAAATTAATGCCCTGCGACTGCACTGCTTTGGCAATACGAGCTGTCGCTTGTGGCGGCAGCATTTGCGATAGCGGCGCGTCATTTAAATCAATCAACGTAACCTTGTGACCGGCTTTTAATAAGTCTTCGGCAATCTCAGTACCAACCATACCAGCACCGACAATAGCGACATGCTGACTGCCAGCTGCGAGCTGCTCTTGTAATTGCCCAAAGCGCTCGATATGGTTGACATGCCAAACCAAATCCTCTGGTAAGCTTGATGGAAAGATAGGATGCGCACCCATCGCCAGTACCAATTTCTCATAGCTGATAGTGGCGTAATTGGTATAAACAGGGTCTGAGCGCAGCGCCGAGATAAGCTGTATGGTTTGAGCAGTAGCGTCAATATCCGTCACTTGCGTATTGGCAAGTAAGGTAATATTCGCCGCCTCTGCAGCCTCGCTACCCGTTGCCCGCACCAAATCGGCGGCGCTTTTCTGTTGGCTGATTGCCATGGTTAGCATAGGTTTATGATAACGGTCGCCATTATCAGAGGTGATTAAGGTAATCGGAATGTCTTTATCCTTTGCACGAATAGCATCAATCACGTGCCATCCTGCCAAGCCTGCACCAATAATCACAATACCTTTAGATGCGTTACTTGCCGCTACTGTTGGATTTTCTACACTCATATTAGCTCCAATATTATGAATTATTTTAATTTTTAACATATTGACCATTATTGTATCAGTAAACAGCCATTCACTCACCTATTCCAGTATGTAACTACCTAGCTACGTAGCTAGGTAGCCGCTAATGTAGTCATTTGCATCAACATCATCATCGAATATATCAATATAGGATATGCTACGGGCATAAAAAAGCGCCTATAAATAGACGCTTTGGATGATGTAAATCTGAATGATATTTTTAATAATACCTTTAATGATTAAGAATTTTAGATAAGAACATTTGCGCGCGGTCACTTTTTGCGCCTTCAAAAAACTCATCTTTACTACAGTTTTCAACAATATGCCCTTCATCCATAAAGATAATCCGATTGGCCACCTGACTGGCAAAACCCATTTCATGTGTCACGCACATCATGGTCATGCCATCACGGGTCAGCTCAACCATCACGTCAAGCACTTCTTGAATCATCTCTGGGTCAAGCGCGGAGGTTGGCTCGTCAAACAGCATCGCTACTGGATCCATCGCCAGCGCACGGGCAATAGCCACACGCTGCTGCTGACCACCGGACAATTCAGCGGGATACTTTGCCGCTTGCACCGTCAGCCCAACACGATCTAGATACGCCATAGCTTTTTTCTTAGCTTCGTCTTCTTTACGACCCAATACCTTGATTTGTGCCACCATCAGATTATCAATAATGGTCAGATGTGGAAACAATTCAAAATGCTGGAATACCATTCCAACACTGCTGCGCAATTTGGGTAAATTGGTCTTTGATGCGCCAACCGAGATACCGTTGACCATGATGTTACCTTTTTGAAACGGCTCGAGACCATTGACGGTTTTTATCAAAGTAGATTTACCACTACCCGATGGGCCACAAACCACGACCACATCACCTTTATGCACATGAGCGCTACAGTCAGTTAGCACTTGAAAGTCGCCATACCATTTACTGACATTAGACATCTCAATGACTATCTCATCGCTCGCATGCCCATTATCAGTGACCAGTCCGCCAAATTTATTCATATACGTGTCAGCATTATTTACCACTGGCTCATTCATCACTGGCTCCTAACCACATTACTTTCGATAATATTTATTAAATTAAAGTCTTAATCTTAATCTTAATCTTAATCTTAATCTTAAAATACTGCGTTAAATTCACCTTAAAACCTGAGGCGTTTTTGCAGTTGCTGTACGCCGATAGAGGCACTTAAGCTGATGATAAAATAAATAGCCCCTGCACCTAAAATATAAGGCGTTAATAGCCCCATCAGCTCACCACGGACGTAAGCGGCACGGAAGAAATCGGTCAGACCAATGGCAAATACCAACGTCGTATCTTGGAATAAAATAATACATTGCTGCAAAATCAGCGGTAGCATTTTACGAAAGGCTTGCGGCAAGATAACCAAACGCATCGTTTGCCCATAAGTCATACCTAGCGCTTTTGCCGCATTAACCTGCCCGCTACCAATCGATTGAATACCAGCCCGCACCACCTCTGAGAAGTACGCTGCTTCAAACATCATAAAGGCGACGACACACGAGGTAAACGCGGTATCGAGTTGCAGATACTTACCCGCTATCCAAAAATAAATCATCGGTACGGCAAAATAAAACCATAGCAGCACCAATAGTAACGGTACTGAGCGGAAGTAGTTAACGTATAATTTGGCAGGAATTTCTAGCGCTTTGATACCCGATAGGCGCATCAAGGCCAGTACCGTTCCTAAGCTGATGCCACCTAAGATAGCGAGAAACAATACCTTTAAAGTGGTCAGCATGCCGCCCATCAAACCGGGATAAGCGGTAGCAAGTTCGGTCATCATATTCATTTTTGACCTCCTGCAATCAGCCCGGGCACACGTAATTTACGTTCTATCAAACCCATAATAGCAATCAAGGACAGATTGAAGACCAGATAAATAATGGTCGCATAAGTATAAATCTCGAGGCTGTTTTGGGTATATTCACTGATGGTTTTGGTTTGGCTAATCAGCTCCATCACCCCAACGAGGGATGCTACTGAAGCATTTTTAAAGCAGTTGGTCAGCTCCGAGCTGAGTGGTGGCAGGATAATTCGAAACGCTTGCGGTAATAGCACTTCTTTATAAGCCTGCGGAATCGTAAAGCCAAGCGCATAAGCGGCATTGACTTGCCCTTCAGGGAGCGATTCGATACCAGTACGCACTTGTTCGACGATACGCGCCGCGGTAAATAACCCTAGACCAATACTTGCTGACAGCATGGCTGAGGTATTGGGAGATAAGTCTTTATACCACCAGTCCTGTATCGCGGGCGTCAGCCAACCGGGGGCAATATAAAACCAAAAGAATAATTGTACGAGAAGTGGAATATTACGAAAAAACGTCACATAGGCGGTACCGATGCTACGGGCAGCCTTATTCGGTAAGGTGCGCATGATGCCAAAAATAGTACCAACGACCATGGCAATAGCCCAAGCAATACTGCCAATCAATAACAGCCAGCCTAGACCTGTAATCATCCAATGGATATAAAGCTCGTTACCGATACCGGTCTGCTCAAAGAGCACACCCCAGTTCCAGCTATAATTCATGATTGTCTCTCCAAGCAGCGATTGAAAAGCTAACGCGCCCGATTGACATTGCTATCAATCTGAGCGCGTAAGCAAGCTATGTTGAGGGACAATAATTACTGTGCTGTCGCGACTTTTGGCTGAGCGCTATCATGTGGATTGGCAATCAAAGCTTTTAGATTGTCTGACATCTCAAAGTTTAGATTGACATTTTTTGGTGGGATTGGGTTTAAGAACCATTTGTCATAAATGCTATTAATCTCACCTGAGCTAAAGACATTGGCAAGCGCTTCATCGACCACCGCTTTAAATTCAGGGTCGTCTTTACGCATCATACAACCATAAATCTCAAACGATTGCGGTGTACCAACAATAACCCAGTCATCAGGATTTTTTGCTTTGGCTTTTTCGCCCGCAAGCAACACATCATCCATCATAAAGGCATCAGCGCGACCATTTTCTAACATCAAGAAGCCTTCGCCATGGTCTTTTGCTGAGATGATATTGGTATTCATTTTCTTATCATCATTGTACTGGCGGATGTAACGCTCTGAGGTCGTACCGGCGGTAGTGACCAAAGTTTTACCTTTTAGGTCTTCAAAGTCTTGGATACCTGAGTCTTTTTTGGTCAATAAACGCGTGCCAATTTCAAAGAAACCGTTTGAGAAGGCCACTTGTTTTTGGCGCTCTTCGTTATTGGTCGTTGAACCACATTCAAAGTCGACCGTGCCGTTTTGTACCAAAGGAATACGAGTTTGCGAGGTGATCAGGTTATAACGAATTTTTAGATCAGGCATATTCAGTTTTTCTTTTACCGCTTCAACCACTTTCATCTCTAAGTCATGGGCATAGCCAATCGGCTGATTTGGGTCATCAGCGATGTAAGAGAACGGAATAGAAGAATCACGGTGACCGACCACGATAGTGCCTGAATTTTTGATTTTTTGTAGCGTGCCGTTGGCATTTGCGGCCGCTTCTGTCGTAGTCGCCCCATCTGCTGGCGTCGCTTCAGTGTTGGTTTGATTGCTATTATTACAACCCGCCAAACCAAGTGCCATAAAGGCAGCCAAAGTTAAGGGTTTAGAGATTAAGTAGGTCATGAGATACATCCTTTTATCACATTATCACAAAATTAAGAGGGGACTTTGGCGTTGTGTAAGCCATTGCTCGACTTTATGTTGGTCATTAAATGACTTTTCCGCCATGCATCCATGCTGTTGCTGTTATTTATCACTATGCAACTTAATGTTACTGTACAACAATTTGAGCGGTGGGGGTAAACTTTTTTTAATAAGGGCGACTTGCAAAATACTTAAGCTTATCTATCTTAATAGATAGCCAATAAAACCACCACAAGCGTAGAAAATACTACAGGCTATTTAAGCGCTGAATACGAGCCTTTATTTTTAATAAATAACTTAAAATCAGCAAGCAATCTAAGCGCTATGATTGATAAATCATGATCAATCCCCATAAAGCTAACAACTTCTTAATACTACCTATGACCTATGACACAAGATACTCAAGCCCCAAATACTGAGAGCCAAGCGGTTGTTCAGCATCATGATAACGACGTACGCCAACGCTTTTTTATCGAAGATTCACCGGTGCGCGGCGATGTGGTGCGCCTATCACGCAGTTATGCAACGACGATTGCGCAAAAGCCTTACCCTGAAGCGATTAAGCGCTTATTGGGCGAGATGTTAACGGCAGCAAGTTTGCTAATCAGTACCGTTAAAATCAATGGTCGTTTATCGATTCAGTTGCAGTCATCAGACAGCGACAGCTTACTGAATTGGGCAATGGCTGAATGCGACCAAGATGGTATCATCCGTGCCCTTGCCAGCTGGAAAGGCGATACTGACGAGCAAGTGCAAGCGTGGGAAAATATGCGGCACGCCAAAGAAGCGTTTGCGGAATTGGGTGCTGCTGGTCAAGGCGTATTGTTTATCAATATCCAACCTGATGGCGGCGAGCCGTATCAAGGTATCGTTGAGCGTAGCCATGATAATTTGGCAGACTGCTTGGCGCATTATCAAAAGCAATCGGCGCAGATTCCAACGCTGATTAACTTAGCCTCTGATGGTTTGCAAGCGGGCGGTATCTTGGTACAAATGCTGCCTCGTACGGCTGAAGAAACCTATGAAGTCGAGCAAAACCAAGACGCTGGGATCGATGATGATTTGTGGACGCGCTTAAGTGTGCTCACGCGTACAGTGAAAGCAGAAGAGCTGACCACGCTTGATACCAACGAGATTCTTTATCGCTTATATAATGAAGAAAAAGTCGTCGCCCCTGACCCTGTGTCTTTATCGTTTGGCTGCACTTGCTCACGCGAGAAGTGTGAAATGGCCATCGAGCAAATCGGCGAAACTGAAGTTTTAGATATCGTTGAAGAGCAAGGCGGTACTTTTGAGATGGATTGCGGATTTTGCGGTGAAGTCTATAAATTTAATAAAGATGATGTGGCGGCGATTTTCGCTGAGTAGTCTTTAATTTTATTTGATTGTGCGTATTTGATTTTGCTTAATTCAAAAAAACCCTCAAGTGTCATGCTTGAGGGTTTTTGTTTTTTACTATTCCACATTTACGGCTCTAGGCTTATTAAAAGTGATATTAATAATTTAAAAAATGCTTAATCCGCAACTTCATCTATTTCTGGATAAGAGTAAATACGGTCCTCAAGCGCATATTTCGCTTCATGCGCATCGCCTTGGCGGTTAGCTACTAACCAAGCAATGATTTGCTGATGCACCCTATCGTTATAAATTAAATTCATATGATTGACACCATAAAAAATCGCTTTATGGCCCTCGGGCACATTCAATGTATGCTCTTCGGTATATTCGCCAAGCGCCGATTCTACCGAAACCAGCCCATCACCGAGCAAGCTTGTGGTCTTAGATTTATAATGCACCTCAACCATAGCCGCCGCGACCAGATAGGTATTTACATGCAAAGGTAAGCGCGTCGGATGGCGAAATTCTGCGGGCAGCACACTGCGCCCTTCAGCTGATTTCCAGTCCGCATCACGAATACTGCCATAACGTAAATCAATAATACCTGCACTGCGTAAGTCGCCTAACTTGGCTAATGAGCCTGCGAAAGGCAATTTAGCGATTTTATCTTGAACAAAATGACCAATCTGCTCCAAGCTTGCGCCATGATGCGGCGAGCCTAAAGTAATAAGATTGCCCACGCGTTCGACCCAGCTAAAACCTTGTTCTTTACCATAAAATAGCGCGCTACGACTCAGCAAACCGCCCATGCTATGGCCGATTAAATCAAGCTGGGTGATATCTGGATTATTCTCCACCAAATCTTGCAAAACTTTTGCAAAGCTACGCCCGTTACTCGAGATACGTCGACCGGTATTATAGTTCAAATACAAAACCGTGGTGTTTGGCAGCTTGCTACTCAGCGTTTCAGCCAGATTGCTCTCGTCAGCTACTTGCCAGCTTAAGTGACTCATACAAAGCCCGTGGCATAAAACAATCACCCGCCCTGACAGTGCATCGCTTTGCACGCGATTGTATTTATCGTATAGCACCATCGATACGGCCAATGGATTATGATGGGTGACAAGGTGATCGCCCATGACGCCGTTTAAAATATTAACCACGCGGCGTAAGTTTTTCGGCAACGGCTGTATTTTTTTGGGCTTTAAAACCGTGTTATAAAGCCGCATCCCTGTGGCGATATTATTGCCGACCATTTGCATCGCCTGACGTACCGTGCCATAAATGCGACCGGTGATACCGCGCTGCCAGTGCTCGAGATTGCCTTTATTAAAGCGCCCTAAAGGACGCAATAAAATCTCACGGTGGATAGCTTCTACAATATCCGTGACTTCAACCACGCCCATCGTAGCTAGCTGCGCCAAGCCTTCAAAGAAATCTACCAAGGATATGGGCTGATGCGGTTTGCTATAGCTGTTATCGACCGTTTCTGCGCTTAGCTCATCGACATAAATATATTCAAGTTTCGCCAACTCTTCATAGACATCGCCCTGAAAACCTTCGTCAGTATCCAATTCATCAGGGGGACGCCGAGTGGTAGCAAATAAATCATGAATGCTTTCTAAAGGTCTTGGTTTGAGCATAGTTTTGATACATCGAGCAATTAAGGAGATTTGCCATACTAGCCTGTAAATGCCATAAACAGAAGATAATGATTGAACTATCCCGTATCTTTATTGTCATAGCGGTTACAAGAGTATGAGTATAGATAGGACTTATCGTGTTTTTCTTAGTATTTTATTTAGCATTTTTTAGGTTGTTACTAAGTAAAATATACCATCATTATGCTCAATTTTTAACATAAAAAAACCCCAAATAGTATTTGGGGTTTTGATAGTGAATAGTGATTAGCAGTTTTGGCATTAAGAGCTTTGTCATTTAGAGATTTGTCATTGAAAGCATGGTCATTAATAAATTAACCATTAGCCGCTAACTGATAGCTTACTTCACTTCTGCCTGCCATTCATGAGCGCCCAGTTTTAAGCTCAATTGGTCGCCTGCTTGTAAGGCGCCAACACCACTTGGCGTGCCAGTCATAATCACATCACCTGCTTGCAAGCTAAAGGCGTGACTGATATTTACCAATAACTCATAAACAGGAAATAACATCAAGGCACTATCACCGTCTTGCTTGAGCGCATCATTAATAGTCAGCTGATAATGAATATCTGTGAAATCGCCAAATACTTGCGGGTCAAGCCAATCGCCAAGCACACAAGCGCCATCGAAGCATTTAGCGCGCTCCCATGGATGACCTTTTTCCTTCAGCTCAGCTTGTAGCTCACGCAAGGTCAAATCTAAGCCCAATGTTACGCCACCAATCGCTTGCTTGGCTTCTTCAATCGTTGCCGCTGATAAGTCTGCTGCTAATTGCACGCACAGCTCAGCTTCGTAATGAGTCTCGCCATATAGCGCTGGATTTGGACGTACAACGCCTTGACGGATAGACACCACCGAAGAGGCAGGCTTCATAAACAATATCGGTGCTTTAGGTACTTCATTGCCTAATTCTTCAGCATGCGCCGCATAGTTGCGACCGACGCAGACCACTTTACCGATAGACGCACGTAAATACTCATTGGCATCGTTAGCACTATTATCATCATTAACGCCCGCAGCAATCGCATCGGCTAAAGACATATGTGGTGATTGGCTCATATTAGATTCTCGCGGCAATTTATAAACATTTAGGAGTAGATTTTTATCTTATATTTACTATTACTAAGGAATCGTATTGGTAACCACATCGGGTGGTACGTAGCTGGCATGACGATTCATACGCTTTTCAAACAATCTAAAGCTAAACAAGATAACCCACGATAATAATAGATAAACCACACCGGCGGCAAAGAACAATTCCATCAAGGTATAAGTCCGCGCACTAATCGTACGAGCAACGCCCGTGATATCCATCAAAGCGATGGTTGATGCCAATGCACTACCTTTGAGCATAAAGATAACTTCATTACTGTAGGCTGGAATCACAATACCAAAGGCACGCGGTAAAGTAATGCGCGTCAGCTTCTGCCATTTTGACATGCCAATCGCATCGGCGGCTTCAAGCTCGCCCACAGGAATATTTTGGATAGCACCGCGAATAATTTCTGCCAAATAGGCACTGGTATTGAGGGTAAAGGCAATAATCGCACACCAGTAAGCTTGGCTAAGCACCGGCTCCCATAAGAACGAGTTACGTACCGCTTCAAACTGCCCAAGACCATAATAAATCAGGAATATCTGTACCAGTAGCGGCGTGCCACGGAAAAAGAAGATATATAAAAATGGTAAGACTTGCACCACCCAATTTTTGGACAACCGCAATAACGCCAAAATCAAACCAAAAAACAAGCCGATAATACCCGAGAACACGACTAGCTGTACGGTCAATACCGCGCCGTTGAGTAAATCAGGGATATGGTCAAAGATGACCTGCCAATTCCAATCCATAGTATCTCTCCTCTACCCTATGGTCGATTGACTTTGAGTGGTTTGATGGGGGCTAGTTTGACGGCTGAGCTTTTTGGCATAACGCGCCGCCGGATTGGCGCGCCATTCAAGCCACATCATAAAGCCGGTAATCAACATGGTCAGACCCAAATAAATAATCGCCGCTGCCATATAAAAAGTAAACGGCTGCTGTGTCGACTGCGCCGCACGCGAGGACTGATACATGATGTCTTTAAGACCGACAACCGAGACCAAGGCCGTATCTTTAAGCAATACCAAAAACAAATTGCCCAAACCCGGCAGCGCAATTTGCCATACTTGTGGCAAGGTAATACGATAAAAGGTCTGAAAAGGACGCATCCCAATCGCTTGCGCTGCTTCGCGTTGCCCTATTGGAATCTCTTGAATCGACATGCGAAAAATTTCAGTCGCATAAGCACCAAAAGCAATAGACAATGCCATCACCCCGCCCCAAAAAGCGCTAATCTCGACATAGTCGTTATAGCCGAACTTTTTGAGGATGCTCATCAGCACGATAGAGCCACCATAATAGATAAACAGCACCAATAGCAGCTCAGGAATCCCGCGCATCGTGGCGGTATAGACCGTCGCAAGCTTACGCAGCAGCCAGATATTAGACAGCTTTGCTGTGGCACCGAGCAAGCCTAAGAACATGCCGATGATCAGACTGGTCATGGCAAGTTTTATGGTGACGGTAGCGCCGCTTAGTAATAGCGCGCCAAATCCTTGTAAATCAAACACAATTATCCACTCAGTCTCTTTATATTAGCAATTTGCAAAATATGAGTTAAAAGAATCAGCATCAATAGCTGAGCGCTGCTGATAATCGTCTGCTAGATCAAATAGACCTTAGCCTTTTGCGTCATAGAGTGACGTCAGATAAATACGATTATTGCGGCGGTAATTGACACAGTAGAAATGAGCGCTGATTTTATCATATTCGCTGCCAGCTATGTTAATACTGACGCGTAAAAGCACGGTCTAAATAGGTGCTTATCAGCATAAATATCAAATAAATCAGTAAGATTTGATAAAACCCGACTGTTAATCACACTTAAAACGCAATGATTTGCTATAAAAAGCAAAAAAGACATCGCCATTATGGCAATGTCTTTGGCTTAAATGTCTTTATACTTATTAATACAGCATTCATTCACGATACTAATAGTATCGAACCATATAGTATCGAATCATTATTGTGCGGCGCTATCTAACGTTGTTGGTGCTGGTGTTGGCGTTGCACTTACTGGTAAGGCAAAATACTTTTGATTGATTTTATCATAAGTACCATTTGACTTTATATTGGCCAATGATTGATTGATTTTTGCTTGCAGGGCTTCATCATTAGGACGCACGGCAAAAGCAAAGTTATCATTAATATCAACCTCATCGCCTTTTAGCACATAATCACTACCTGATGCTGAGCCAAGCCACTCTAGTGCCGGCAGTTTATCAGATATCATAGCATCGACACGACCGGAACCCAAATCTAAAAAGGCATTACTCAAGGTATCATAAAGCTTCATATTGGCTTTTGGATAAGTATTTTCTAACCACTGCGAAGAGATGGTCGAGCGCTGCGCAGCAATAGAATGCGCATTGATATCGCTGCTATTAGCTGGATCAAAGCTGCTGTCTTTTTTGGCTAAAAATACCAACGCATTGCTAAAGTACGGATCGGTAAAAGCAACTTGCTTTGCGCGCTCAGGCGTTACCGACATTGCCGCGACGATGGCATCGTATTTACCCGCTTTAAGGCCAGGAATAATACCATCCCAATCTTGCGCCATAATCTCACAGGTCATCTGCATATCGTCGCAGATAGCATTGGCAATCTCAACATCGAAGCCGC
Organism: Psychrobacter sp. CMS30; assembly: GCF_904846565.1. Lineage (NCBI taxonomy): Bacteria > Pseudomonadati > Pseudomonadota > Gammaproteobacteria > Moraxellales > Moraxellaceae > Psychrobacter > Psychrobacter sp. CMS30. Next base: position 135,277 of record NZ_CAJHBF010000001.1, read on the forward strand.
CAAGCGTCCCATCAGCATTGGTATAGTTAAAGGGTGCATAAGCGCCTTCGGTACCGATACGTAGCACATTGTCATCTGCCGCAGCGCTGTTGTTTTCCATCGCTTCTGTTGTCTTCGTTGCCTCTGAACTAGCGGTTTCGTTAGTCTCATTTTGACCATTACTGCAACCCGCCAACGCCAATAATGCCGTTAGGACTAGCATCGGCTTTGCCTTTAAGAAAGGCTTACTGGTGGATGAAGAAGTAGCAGACGTACTAAATATGCTGGCTGGGAGAAGATGGTTGCTCATAATCATCCTTGATGTTGTTACTGGGTATTATTAATTAGTATTATTAATTAGACTTAGCATTATCACTTAGCAAAATATTATAAATGGCATAAAGCACGCTTTAGTCAAAACGTGCTTTATTAAAACCAGCGCTTATCTAATAGGCCTTTATGAAAAGTCCTATTAATTAGTCGCCGTTTCTGCTTGTTCTTCTTTAGCAATCACAGCATTGGCATCGACATTACCATCATCAACCACCACCACTTCTTTAACACCCTCAGTCGCTACTGCTTTTTGTGCCGCAGCTGTTGAGCTGGTACCAAAATAGCTACCGGTGATTTGGTCATAAGTGCCGTTGTCTTTAAGTTCAGCCAGTGCTTTATTAAATTTAGCAACTAATGGATCGCCTTTACGGAAGGCAATACCCATCGCATCATCACTGGTGCTGATTTCTTGCCCTTTAACTTCATAGTCTTTACCCGCTTCGGTTTTTAGCCAATCAATACCGGTGACTTTATCAGACATCATGGCACGGACACGACCTGAGGTTAGGTCTAGGTAAGCATTGTCTTGGGTATCATAAAGTTTGATATCAGAGTCAGCATGTTTTTCTTGCAGATACTGTGACGCAACTGTTGAGCGCTGTGAGGCAATCGGCTGGCCTTTTAGACCTTCGACGCTAATATCATCGCCTTTTTTACCGATTAGGATGATGCCAGTATGAAAGTATGGGTCGCTGAATTCTACGACTTCTTTACGCTCAGGCGTGATTGACATACCAGCGATGGCGGCATCAAATTTCTGCGCATTGAGCCCTGGAATTAAGCCATCCCAATCTTGCGAGATGACTTCACACTCGGCTTTCATTTGCGCACATAGAGCGTCGACCAGCTCAATCTCATAGCCGATTAATTTGCCATCAGCGTCGGTATAGCTAAAAGGCTTATAGCTTGATTCTGTAGCGATTTTGATGTTTAAAGGCGCATCAGTAGCGGCATCTGTCTCAGTGCTTTCAGTCGGTGCTGAGCTGTTATTACAAGCCGTAAGCATAAGCATCGCCGCACTAAGTGGGGCAAGCCACAAGGCTTTTTTGCTTATTGATGCTGTCATTGAAGTAATCATAGAGTTTATTCCTTAATATATTGACCAGCCGTTTGTTAATCCGCAATGGGTCAGTCATTCGTTAATCAACGCTTCTCAAAACAGTCTATTGATTGAAGACTTTTCTCAAAGCGTAGCAAGCAAATTATTGACCGAAGTTTTCCTGTTCAAGACGGGCAAGCTCACCGTTACTACGGATTTCGCTCAGCGCTTTATTAAAGTCGTCTTTGATTGAATCACCTTTACGAACAGCAATGGCAATATTATCGTCGTTATCAATCTCATCACCCACGATGCCGAAGCCTTCTGGGTTGTCCGCTAACCATGACTTGGCAGAGACTTTTTCAGCAAGTACGGCATCACTACGACCAGATTTTAGGTCTAAATAGGCATTGTCATAATTATCATAAAGCTTAACGGTATTACCGTCTTTGCCTTCATAATTATCTTGTAAGTACGCGCCCGGTGTCGTTGAGCGTTGGCCACCAAGGGTTAGGCTCTTAATTGCTTTAGGGTCAAAACCACCTTTGGTATCGGTGAGCCAAACCATGGTATTGGCAAAGTACGGCTCACTGAAATCGACCTTTTCTTGACGCTCAGCAGTGATAGACATACCAGCGATGACGGCGTCATATTTCTGCGCCAATAAACCTGGAATAATACCGTCCCAATCTTGGGCAACGATTTCACATTTGGCTTGCATTTGCGCACATAAGGCATTGGCAACATCGATATCGAAACCCGCCAAGCTGCCATCGGCATTGGTATAGTTAAAAGGAGGGTAAGCGCCCTCGGTAGCGATACGAATGGTCTTGCCAGCCGTTTCTGCGGCAGGGGCATCAGCATTGGTATCAGCAGCTTCGTTAGCAGGCTGACTACAAGCACCAAGCATGAGCGCGGCGGTAACGGTCATCGATGACCACAATAGGCGAGAATTCGACATCATACATTCCTTAAATTCTGATGGATTTTTTAATATAGGGTTCTGATATTTTGTTCTCTGACGTCCCTGCCAGAAAAGCAATTCAATGCACAGAAGACACAGGCAGGCATTATGAGCAACTGCCTGTAAACCTTTTGATAATACCTGACTCAAATATCAAAAACAAACGTTTTGCATACCGACTGTGATTATTGAGTAATAAACACCCTAAGAAAATTACCAATGAGTAATTTTGGCGTTTTAATCACTTTAAATGTTTAAAACTTAAAATATTGCTTAAATTAAAGCTGTTAAAACTAAAGCCGTTAAAGTTAAAGTCAATAAAATTGAAACGACTAAAATGAAAACAAATGAAAACGCCCTGTTAGTTTTTGCGATGCGAGGCCATAAAGTCTTTAACGCGCTCAGATTTCGGGTTATCAAAGACTTGCTCAGGCGTACCAATCTCTTCAATCACACCTTGATGGAGGAATACCACCTTGCTAGATACTTCACGGGCAAAGCGCATCTCATGGGTGACAATTAACATCGTACGCCCCTCTTCGGCCAGCTCGCGCATGACGGCGAGCACTTCATTGACCAGTTCAGGGTCGAGTGCCGAGGTTGGCTCATCAAATAATAACACCTGTGGCTGCATCGCAAGCGCACGCGCAATCGCCACACGCTGACGTTGACCGCCCGATAAGTTTGCGGGATACGCATCTTTTTTATCAAGCAAACCAACTTTATCGAGCAGCTTTTCAGCATCGCTAATCGCTTGGTCTTTTTTGATTTTTAGGACTTGCGTTGGCCCTTCGATGATATTTTGTAAAATGGTCTTGTGCGGCCACAAATTAAAGCTCTGGAAGACGAATCCCACGCGCGCACGTAAGCTCTCTAGCTGCTTGATGTCTGCCGCTTGCAATTCGCCCGACTTAGTAGGTTTGAGCATCAGCTCATCGTTACCGATGATGATACGACCTTGATTGGGCTTTTCAAGCAGATTAATACAGCGCAGCAAGGTCGACTTACCGGAGCCAGACGAGCCTAAAATAGAGATGACGTCGCCATCATAGGCGGTGAGTGATACCCCTTTTAGCACGTCTAATGAGCCATAGCTTTTATGGACGTCTTGTAAATCTAAGGCGATAGGCCGAGTCGGATTCTTTGCAGTATCAAGCATGGTTTAGCAGACTTCCAATAAATATGAGTGAAAACATGAATAAAAAATGCGCTATCTATCAAACAGCTATAGCACTGTGTTAGTCGCATTATTTTGATAACGTTATAATGGGTTCAATAAAGGCGCGATATTGTCGCCTATAATGCAATAAAAAGGCAAACCTTGTCGCTTTTGCCTATGAGCTTTTGACGAAGCAATACCCTTTATAAAATGAGGCCCATAACGCACAGTCAGTTATGGGCCTCATTTTATCATCTTAACGCCGTTAGCGCTGTTTTATCTGCGGCATTAGTAAGTCGAAACATGCTCTTCGCTTTCAGTACCATCGAGTACCTCTGCCTCATCAGCCGTTGCGACTGCCACATCATCATTTTCGCCGACTACCATACTTTCGTTAGTGTTGGCAGCACTGTCATTTGCGCTAGCTACCGCAACATCATCACTGCTGCCTGCTGTAGCAACGCCAGTCGCTTCATCTTCTACCGCTGTCTGAGCATCGGCTGTTGGTTCGACATCCATCGGCGCTTCATCTTTTTTACCGCAAGCACTGATACTTAATGCCGCTGCCACCAAACCAACCGTTAACCAGTTTTTATAGGTTTTATTTTCAATCGCCATTTTATTCTCCATCATAAGTATTTTTCATATTAGCGCCCACTATACTCACGATTTATCAGTCCTACCTTAGCAGTTACAGCGCAGTTCTGTTAAAAATACGTAACAGCGCCCTGACTTTTAACTGCTTATCTTTTTATTTCTAAATGCTATTTATTATGGATAAAATTTAAATACGAGTAAAAACATCCGTTCAAACATTTAGTAAATAACCCTAAAAACAAGGTTAAAGAAAACTCTGCAGTGCTTGATAAACGGTCTTTGTTCACAAAATCAACTTTACTATCGTCCTCATCTCCTCTATGTTAAATAGCAGAGTGCCCTTAATTTCTAAAAAGCCATTAGTTTCTAAAAAACAGACAGGCGCTAAAAAATAAACAAGTGCTAAAAACATATTTTTGTAGATTAGTGATGATAATTAGCAGATTTACTGCTTTTTGGCGGCTTTAGCTGCTTTTCTTTATGCCTCAACCTATATATGAACATGTTATAAAATCTAGGATTCATTATTTAGGATTCATCATTACTAATCTGCAAACCCTCTATTGATAACTATAAGGAAGTTAATTTATGAGTCAATCGAATACCACAGATGTTACCGCTTATATGCAAAGCGTTGGTCAGCAAGCACGTGCCGCGTCACGAGCGCTAGCAGCGGCCAATACCGGCGATAAAAATTCCGCCTTGATGGCAATCTATGACGAATTAAAAAGCGCCAAGGCCGATATTTTAGCGGCCAATAAAGTCGATATGGATAAGGGTGCAAAAAATAACTTAGATGCCGCCTTACTAGATCGCCTAGAGCTAAACGACGCGCGCTTCGATGGTATGCTGCAAGGTTTAAAAGACGTATCCGCGCTGCCCGATCCTATCGGCGCAGTCACGGATATGACCTATCAGCCATCAGGTATTCACTTGGGTAAAATGCGCGTGCCACTTGGCGTGGTCGGTATGATTTATGAGTCGCGTCCTAACGTCACTTTGGAGGCGGCTTCGCTTGCGCTAAAGTCCGGTAACGCCATTATCTTACGCGGTGGCTCTGAAGCCTTTGAATCCAATCAAGCGATTGCCAAATGTATTTTGAAAGGCTTAAACAAGGTTGGTTTATCTGAGCATAGCGTACAAGTGTTAGAAACCACTGACCGCGCTGCTGTTGGCGAGCTGATTACCATGACAGAATATGTCGATGTTATCGTGCCACGCGGCGGTAAGGGTTTGATTGAGCGTATCAGCCGTGATGCACGCGTCCCTGTCATTAAACATCTAGATGGTAACTGTCATACCTTTATTGATAGCGACGCCGATGCCGACATTGCCATCAAGGTCAGCGTCAATGCCAAAACCCATCGCTATGGTACTTGTAATACTATGGAGACGCTGTTGGTCGATGAATCAGTTGCCCATGAGCTATTACCAAAAATTGCTGAAGCCATCGTAAAAGCTGATGATGCCATGCAACTGCGCCTTGATGATAAAGCACAGGCTATTTTAAATGACAATGCTACCCTTCAAGGGCATCTGTCAGCGGCGACTAGCGCAGACTGGGATACAGAGTATCTTGCACCTATATTAGCGGTGAAAGTGGTATCGGGTATCGATGAAGCGATTGAGCATATCAATACCCATGGTAGCCAGCATACCGACGTTATCATTACCGACAATTACACCAAGTCGCAACGCTTTATCCGTGAAGTCGATTCGGCAAGCGTTATGATTAACGCCTCTAGCCGTTTTGCCGATGGATTTGAATACGGGCTTGGGGCGGAAATCGGTATCTCAACCGATAAAATCCATGCGCGTGGACCGGTTGGACTCGAAGGCTTAACTTCGCAAAAATGGATCGTTTACGGTCACGGCGAAACCCGCGCTTAGCGCATTACTTCTTCACTACAATTTATCGTCTTACCTCGAGTATAATCCATAAAAAACGTCAGCTTAATTGCTGGCGTTTTTTTATTATTGATAAATATGTTATATATGGCACATAAAAATTATTTTGCTAAATAAAAACCGTCGACAGGATAGCGCGCCCATGCAAAGTGGCAAGATTAAACACTGGAATGCTGATAAAGGCTACGGCTTTATTGAGGTAGACAATCAAAGTGAAGATGTCTTCTTTCATATCAGCACCGTACGCTTGTCGCAACCTATAAGCGAAGGTCAGCGCGTCTATTTTAACAGTCAGCGTAATGAAAAAAACCAATTGCGCGCAACTGAAGTCACCTCTAATGAATTGAGTATTTTAGAAACGTCAGTATCAAATTCAGTGCATCTCAACCTAGATAATGCGCAGCAGAAAAATAATCGAAACGCTCAGCAGAAAAACAATCGATATAAAAATACTCGTGGTAGCCAAAACAAGAAAAGTGGCTTCTCTACCCTCTTGAGTGTCATCGCCCTTATTGCCGTTGCGGTTTACTTTTTTGGGGATTTAAAATCCAGTTTATTTACAGATAGCACGCCAGCAACTTCTATATCGCAGACGGCCTCTAAAACCAGCAGTTCAGGTGTCGAAGCTATCACAGGTGATGCGCAAATCGACCAGACGCTGGCACTTATTAAGCAAGGCGGTCCTTTTCCTTACCCTAATAAAGATGGCACAACCTTTTATAATCGCGAAGGCAAATTACCTGCTCAGTCGCAAGGCTACTATCGCGAATATACCGTGCCTACGCCGGGGGTTTCCCATCGCGGTGCACGGCGCATTGTCACCGGCGGTCATCCACCGACCATTTATTATTTGACCGTTGACCATTATGATAGCTTCCGACAATTGCAGGTGAGATGATATGAGCCAAGCTATTTACTATGTTAATAAAAACAACATTAATCAAAGCAATATTAATCAAAACTGTATTAATCAAAACCAAAACGGCGTTGACCAAAACAGTATCAAGCAAAATAAAATCAATCAAAGCGACTCCGCCCTCATTGACAGTATTCCTGAGCAAGCGCTTAACATTCCCATTGGCAATGTTTTGGATAAAGAAACACTACTAAATAGCTTAGCGAAAGTAGCCAATTTTCCCGACTATTTTGCCCATAATTGGGACAGCGCTTGGGACTGTTTGACCGATAGTGATATCACTCACCTCACGCTTTACTTAAATGGGGTAGAGAAAATTAACACTGAGGACTTTAATGTCTTTAAGCGTCTCATTGAGGACGCCTATAAAGATTTTGGAAAACCGCAATTGTGGATTGTTGCGGCGTCAGATGATGCATGTGAATAGCGAGATGACCAGAACCTAAATTCGAGATAAAACCAGCTTTATCCCGAATTTAGGTTAATTTATATTTATAGAAAGGATTAACCTATGGAAATCACCCTCAACGGCTACTACACCTTGATATTGGCCACCTTAGTACTCTTGCTTGGACGCTTTTTAGTCAAACGGATTAAATCTCTAGAAGACTTTAATATTCCAGAGCCAGTGGCCGGTGGTTTGGTTGCAGCGATTATCGTTTACATTCTTAATATCTTTTGGGGTTATAGCTTTAACTTCCATCAAGGGCTGCAAACCGCAACCATGCTGATGTTTTTTGCCTCTATCGGACTCAGCGCTGATTTTAGTAGGCTAAAGGCAGGCGGCTCGCCACTATTGATTTTCACCATCGTGGTATCGGTGTTTATCATCTTACAAGATGTCGTGGGCGTGGCGATGGCAAGTGTGCTTGGACTTGACCCACTCCTCGGCTTGGTAACAGGTTCAATTGCCCTAACAGGTGGACACGGTACAGCAGGCGCTTGGGGCATTACTCTAGAAGAGCAATATGGTGTGGTTGGTGCCACGACACTTGGAATCGCAGTCGCCACTTATGGTTTGGTTGCAGGTGGCGTCATCGGCGGTCCGGTTGCCCGTCATTTGATTAAAAAACTTGGTTTAAAACCAGCGGCGGCTAATCCAAATCCGAGTGAGGTTGAACGACTTGCCGGCGAGCAATCACTCTATAGCACCAAGCATAACGAAGAGGAAGTACATGCTAATAAGGAGATGTTTGAGAAGCCTGATAACATTCGTCTTATCACCGCCTCCTCTACCATTGAATCCTTGGCACTATTTGCCGCGGCATTGGCTTTCGCTGACATCATGACTTTGTTGGCGCAAGATACGTGGTTTGAGCTACCTACCTTCGTATGGGCGCTGGCTGGCGGTGTGATTCTACGTAATACCTTAACCATGGTATTCAATTTTGATATGTTTGACCGTGCTATCGACGTCATTGGTAACGCTTCTTTGAGTTTGTTCTTAGCGATGGCGCTATTGTCATTGAAACTTTGGCAGTTGACTGACCTCGCAGGACCGGTATTAATTATCTTACTGGTGCAGACGCTACTGATGATTGGTTATGCTTACTTTATTACCTTTAAGGTTATGGGTAAAGATTATGATGCTGCCGTACTATCAGCGGGACATTGTGGTTTTGGTATGGGCGCAACGCCGACGGCGATTGCCAATATGCAGGCGGTCACCGATCGCTACTTGCCATCACATAAGGCGTTTTTGATTGTGCCGATGGTTGGTGCGTTCTTTGTCGATATCGTTAACGCCACCATCTTGCAGATATTTACCAAATTGCCGTTTATGTGATTTGATAAAGTTAAACCCTGATTTAAATAGCTGTAAAACAAAAAAACCGCCTAGCAAAAGCTAAGCGGTTTTTTTATCTCTAAATTATAAAACTAATGAACCAGAAATTACTGATTTTTAGCATAAACAGGAAGCTCTTTACAGATAGCTTCAACTTTACCACGTACTTCAGCAGCGACCTTTTCATCGCCACGGCTATCTAATACGTCACAAATCCAACCTGCCAACTCGCCTGCTTGGGCTTCGTTAAAACCGCGAGTAGTAATCGCTGGCGTACCGATACGGATACCAGAAGTCACAAATGGAGATTTTGGATCGTTTGGTACGGCGTTTTTATTAACCGTAATGTGCGCATCACCCAACCATTTATCGGCTTCTTTACCGGTCATTTCTTGCTTGACTAGGCTGATCAGCATGAGATGGTTTTCAGTACCACCAGAGATGATTTCATAACCACGCTCTTGGATGACTTTTGCCATCGCTTGGGCGTTTTTAACCACTTGCTGCTGATAGGTTTTGAAGTTATCTTCTAAGGCTTCTTTAAAGCAAACCGCTTTTGCCGCGATGACGTGCATCAACGGACCGCCTTGGTTGCCTGGGAATACCGCAGAGTTTAACTTTTTAGCAAGCTTCTCATCACGAGCCAAAATCATACCTGAGCGTGGGCCACGTAGGGTTTTGTGCGTTGTAGTCGTGACCACATCAGCAAATGGTACTGGGCTTGGGTAAACACCGCCAGCGACCAAACCAGCAACGTGTGCCATATCAACAAGCAAGTACGCGCCAACTTCATCAGCGATGTCACGGAAACGCTGCCAATCAACGACTTGTGAATACGCTGAGAAACCAGCAATAATCATCTTTGGCTTGTGCTCACGCGCAAGAGCATCAACTTGGTCATAATCGATAAGGCCAGTTTCTTCAACCAAACCATACTGTACGGCGTTGTAGTTTAGACCTGAGAAGTTGATATGCGCGCCATGCGTCAAGTGACCACCTGCGTCTAGGCTCATGCCTAGTACGGTGTCATTGGCGTCTAATAATGCTAAGAAAACAGCAGAGTTCGCTTGGCTACCTGAGTGTGGCTGAACGTTGACGTACTCAGCACCAAACAACTCTTTTGCACGATCAATGGCCAATTGCTCAACCACATCAACGTGCTCACAACCACCGTAATAACGCTTACCAGGATAGCCTTCAGCGTATTTATTGGTTAGGTCAGTGCCTTGTGCTTCCATCACTGCTTGTGAGCAGTAGTTTTCTGAAGCGATAAGCTCGATGTGGTTTTCTTGACGAACGCTTTCAGCGGCCATGGCTTCAGCAAGTACTGGATCAAACTCTTTGATAGAAATATCTTTAAACATAGTGATGTCCTAGGTAGTGGCTATCGTTAATGGTGGTGCTCATTGAAAAGAGGCGAGTAATAAAAGGAGGTGAAAATGGGCAAGCAAAGGCAATTAACCTGTTATTAACTTGTCCAGATTGGCAATAAAATCGAACGATAAAGGCATCGATATCATCGCTAAAGATTAAGTGTAACATGAAAATTTGTACTGTGAGCGCAAAAAAACCTCACGGAAAGCTGAAGGATTTAAATGACGCCATAATGAGGTTATCAAGCAAATAAATGCGCAATAAAATCATTGTTTTATATTTCTGATTTCTAGATCTTGCTTGATTTGTTAGTCAAATAATTATTTGTCGCCCATAAAAAAACAGCCACTCGTAAGGTGACTGTTTTATTTATTGATACATCAGTTAATGCATGCATCGACATCAAGCATCACTAGACAAAAACGCTGCTAAAAAAGTCTCACTAATCAGTATTTTGCGACCATACCAATCATATAGCGTCTGCCGTTGCCAGCCCTCTGCCGTTTTTTCGATAGAACGTTGATTGGGCAAGGTACGACTGCGCTTAAATAACACATAGCCAATCGGCATGCTTTTTAACTGCTGTAAACGGCGAGCGCGCCCTTTTAAACTTATTAAAGGGAAAATACTTTGTGCTTGCACCCATGGCTGCTCATCATTGCCATGTAACTGTGCCTCACGTACCCACGCTAGTAATGGACGGCTCAGCGCCGCGCCTTTTATACCCAATTGTTTTTTTTGTGCCAAGGACAATAACCGATAACCCTCAAAGCTACGCTCGACACGTAATGGCTGCCCTGCTTTTACCTCAAGCATGGCAGTGAGCGAACCTTCCGTATTGAGAAAATCTAATAGCTCACAGGGAGGCGATAACGGGTCAGAACAACAAAGATTAGAGGTCATAGTTTACGGCTGATAGGAAAGTATTAGATAGAAAGTTATTGAGTAGAGATTACCAAAGAAGATTTATTGTGCATTAATTAGTGTTATCAAAAACCACTGTCATTAAACGTCGGCATATTATCAATATTAAAGGGCAATGCTTCAAAGGCTTGCTGCCGATATTGCGCCATATGCATGCGGTCTTTGGCACAAAAATCGCTAATCGCTGGGACAAAACGCGTATCATAAATGCGATGCAAAGAATGAGTCTTGGTCGGAATAAAACCACGAATTAATTTATGCTCACCTTGGGTGCCGGGGTCAAAATACGTCAAACCTTGCTCGATAGCAAACTCGATACCTTGATAATAACACAGCTCAAAGTGCAGGCTATCATACTCACCAAGCGCGCCCCAATAACGACCATACAGCGTTGCATTTTTACTATCAGGCTTATCGTACAAAAATAAACTGCTGGCGATAATATCAGCATTGGCATCAAGCGCTTGCGCCAGCATCAAATGCTCAGACATGGTTGCTGCCAACCTCTTGAAAAAGTCTAGTGTGAGATAAGGCTGCTGCCCGCGCACGGCGTAGGTCATTACATAACAATGATAAAACGTCTGCCAATCTGCCTCAGTGATAGCATCACCGCATTTACGCTTGCATATAATGCCTTGCTCAGCGACTTTGCGCCGCTCAGCACGAATGGTTTTACGTTTTTTGGCTCTTAGCGTGGCCAAAAATGCCTCAAAGTCGGCAAATGGCTGACTATCTTTGCTTAGCTGACTGTTTTGGCTTAAATGTTTATTTTGCCATAAAAACTGACAGCCTTGGCGCTCCAGTATCGGTAACTCAATCGGTTTTGCCGCTATCCCATTTGCTTGACTGTTAAGCGCCATTTCTATATCAATATCAGTCGGCAGCGCTGCATGAGCAATAGCCGCCATCTCAGGCGTGACAAACAAGCCATGCCAGCCAGATGCTTCTACTTGCTGAGCGATATCGTCAACCCCTGCAATAGCTGCCTTTAAAATATCAGCATTTAGCACTTCACCCTCTGCTAGCCATAAACGTTGCCCAGTAATGGGCGTATAAGGTGCGCTGGTCACCAAACGCGGATAATAATCGAGGCCATACTGCGCATAAGCTTGTGCCCACGCATGGTCAAAGACAAACTCGCCTTGATGGTGACCTTTGATAAAAACGGGCATGACCGCAATCGGTTGGCCTATTTGTTCTGAAGATAGCTTTGATTCAGATAGCTTTGCCGAAGATAATGCTTCCTCAGTTGCATCACTATCCCTATCATTTGGGCGATGAATTAAGATATAAATCGGCAACCAGCCTGCTTTTTCGCCGATAGCGCCCGTATCACTAAGCGCTTGCCAAAACTCAAACGACATAAAAGGCGTATCTGGTGTCTGCCAGTTAGTCAAATGCTGCCAGCTGCTATCGCTGAGTAACGCATATTGCAAATTCATCATCACCACACTCTCACCTGCTATTTCTTAGACCATTTTTCTTTAGCGTTTAGCCTATCAAACTACCATGCTTTTGCTGTCACAATTTGCAAAAACTCATGAATTTATCCAATACTCACTATCTAATCCTCAAAATAAGAGAACTTGTTTATATTTAAAACGACATAATTTCTATTTAAAATGACCTCTTAAAACGCCCTTGTCGAAACATATTTGTCCAAACACCTTTGTTGAAAAAGAGAAGAAAAAGCAGCACAAAAAAAGCCATCGTCAGCAAAGCAGCTGACCAAATGGCTTTTTTGTTAATGACTGTTTTATTTTTGTGGCTTAAAATTAAGCTTAAGTATGGATTTGGTTTGGGCTGCAATAAACGCTAAAAACGGCTGCTTTAAAGAACTGTTTTATTGGCGAATAACCACTATAACAAGTCCATTGTTGCAGAAATAAGCTCATGTGTGCAGAAAATAGTATTAAAAGCGTGCAAATTGTCTGCAAAAGATGATATCGACGCTGATGACTGGTAGAATAAGGCTATTACTAGCTTAATATAATTCAGATACATAGGATATGAGCGAAAATAGTATACTTAGTTCAATGTACAAGATTGACATCATATCGAATTTATAGTGGATCGACTATAATATGGCGTCAGTCAGACATTCTCAGGCCATTTTAGTCTGAGAGCTTTGAAGTAAATGGTCAAGATGACCTTTGAATAATGACCTTTAATAAAATAAGTGCTTGCTACAGCAAATTTTTAACAAAGGCCTACCTAAGAAAGGTCAGTCACTGCTTATGAAAGATTTTTCTAGCAGTCTTGACACTCTAGAATGGCAATAAACGACGACACTTGATGTATTTGAACCAACCCGTAGCCCATTATTGTATGCAGGCTGTATAGAGCTGTTAAATAATACCTCAGCTTTATTGGCCTCATTAATGACAACAAGGAATACTCTACTAACATGTCAAAAATTATTTATACAAAAACTGACGAAGCCCCAGCGCTTGCAACCTTATCATTCTTGCCTATTGTAAAAGCATTTACCCAAACAGCAGGCATCGAAGTCGAAACCAGTGATATCTCTGTTGCGGCGCGTGTGTTGGCTGAATTCCCAGAATACTTAACGGAAGAGCAGCGCGTTCCTAATAACTTAGCTGCGCTTGGTCAATTAACCCAAGATCCAAACGCCAATATCATCAAATTGCCAAATATCAGTGCCTCTGTGGGGCAATTAAAAGCGGCAATTAAAGAGATACAAAGCAAAGGCCACGCGATTCCTGACTTTCCAGATGAGCCACAAACGGAAGAAGAAGAAGAAATCCGTCGTCGCTATGGCAAAAGCCTAGGCAGCTCTGTAAACCCTGTCATACGCGAGGGTAACTCAGACCGCCGTGCGCCAAAAGCAGTGAAGAACTACGCCCGTAAGCACCCGCATTCTATGGGTGAGTGGAAGCAATGGTCACAAACGCACGTCTCACACATGCACAGTGGCGACTTCTATGACGGCGAGCAATCAATTACCTTAGATAAAGCCCGCACCGTACGTATGGAACGCGTGGCTGAAGACGGCACGGTTAATGTCTTCAAATCAGGTATCGCTTTGCTCGATAAAGAAGTCATCGACTTGATGTTTATGAGCAAAAAAGCGCTGCTTGAATTTTATGAGCGTGAAATGGAAGATTGCCGTGAAGCCGGTATCTTATTTTCACTACACGTAAAAGCCACCATGATGAAGGTCTCGCATCCTATCGTCTTTGGACACGCGGTTAAAACCTACTACAAAGACGCTTTTAATAAGCATGGCGCATTATTTGACGAGTTAGGTATCAACGTCAATAACGGTATGGCAAGTCTGTACGAAAAAATTGCCGAATTACCAGCCAGCTTACGTGAAGAGATTGAGCGCGATTTACATGCTTGCCAAGTACATCGTCCACGTCTAGCGATGGTTGATTCATCAAAAGGTATCACCAACTTCCATTCACCAAGTGATGTGATTGTCGATGCTTCTATGCCTGCTATGATCCGTTCAGGCGGTAAAATGTGGGGCGCTGATGGCAAAATGTATGACTGTAAAGCAGTCATGCCTGAGTCTACTTTTGCGCGTATTTACCAAGAAATGATTAACTTCTGTAAATGGCATGGCAACTTTGACCCAACCACGATGGGTACCGTACCTAACGTTGGCTTAATGGCGCAAAAAGCAGAAGAATATGGTTCGCACGATAAAACCTTTGAAGCAAGTGATTCTGGCATAGCTCGTATCGTTGACGAAGAAACCAACGAAGTATTGCTTGAGCAGCGTGTTGAGAAAGGTGATATCTGGCGCATGTGTCAGGTCAAAGACGAGCCTATCCAAGATTGGGTGAAGCTTGCTGTACGCCGCGCCCGTGAATCAGATACGCCTGTCATCTTTTGGTTAGACCCTTACCGTCCACATGAGAACGAGCTGATAAAAAAAGTACAAACCTACTTAAAAGATCATGACACTGACGGTCTACATATCGAAATCATGTCACAAGTTCGTGCGATGCGTTATACCTTAGAGCGCGTTGCTCGTGGTCTAGATACCATTTCTGCTACCGGTAATATTTTACGTGATTACCTAACTGACTTGTTCCCGATTTTAGAATTGGGCACCAGTGCTAAGATGCTGTCAGTTGTCCCACTAATGAAGGGCGGCGGTTTGTTTGAAACAGGCGCAGGTGGTTCAGCACCGAAGCACGTGCAACAATTGCTTGAAGAAAACCATCTACGTTGGGATTCTCTTGGTGAGTTCTTAGCTTTGACTGAGTCTTTAGAGCATTTGGCTAAAAACGATGGCAATGCCAAAGCAAAAGTATTGGCCGATACCCTTGATAGAGCCACTGAAACGCTGCTGTTAAATGACAAGTCACCTTCACGTAAAACGGGCGAATTGGATAACCGTGGTAGCCATTTCTATCTGGCTATGTACTGGGCTCAAGAGTTAGCAGCACAAGATGAGAATAGCGAGCTAAAAGCACAATTTGCGCCATTGGCACAAAAGCTTGAAAGCAATGAAGCGGCTATCATTGAACAGATGAATGCGGTTCAGGGCAAGCCTATGGATCTTAAAGGCTACTACTTGGCAGATGAAGCTTTAGCTGAAAAAGCCATGCGTCCAAGTGCCTTATTCAACGAGACTATTGCTTCGTTGTAATTGGCTCTAAACTGAATAGTTGGCTCGAAACTGACATAGTAAACGTTGCTAAGTCAGCATGAATCAAACACCCCAAAGGTCTGAGACTTTTGGGGTGTTTTTTATGGCTAAATAAATAGATAACCATAAAAAAAGCCACCTACATTGTTGTAGATGGCTTTTTAAAATATAACTGGGTAAAACTCAGCTAACCAAAGTTTCTTAACTTATTAGCCAGTTAAGCATCCATATGTTTAATAATGGCTTTACCGAACTCAGAGCTGCTGAGCAAAACAGCATCTGGCATCAAACGCTCAAAGTCATAAGTGACGGTTTTATTCTTAATCGCCCCTTTGATACCATCAATCACAAGGTCGGCAGCTTCTGTCCAACCCATATCGCGTAGCATCATTTCAGCAGATAAAATCAATGAACCGGGATTGACCTTATCTTGACCAGCATATTTAGGCGCTGTCCCGTGAGTTGCTTCATAAACAGAGATTGACCCACCTTTATTGGCACCCGGTGCGATACCGATACCGCCCACTTCTGCGGCCAGCGCATCAGAAATATAATCACCGTTTAAGTTTAACGTTGCGATAACCGAATAATCAGCAGGGCGCATGAGAATTTGCTGTAAAAAAGCATCGGCAATGACGTCTTTAATGACAATCTCATTGCCGGTTTTTGGGTTTTTTATCGTCATCCAAGGACCACCATCTAATAGTTCAGCACCGAAACGCTCAGCGGCAAGCTCATAGCCCCATTCTTTAAACGCGCCTTCTGTAAATTTCATGATATTACCTTTGTGCACGAGGGTGACACTCGGTAAGTCATTATCGATAGCATGTTGAATAGCTTTACGCACCAAACGCTGCGAGCCTTCTTTTGAGACAGGTTTAATACCGATACCGCAGTCATCGGAGAAGCGTATTTTGGTCACGCCCATCTCTTCTTTTAAGAATTTGATGACTTTTTTGGCATCATCACTGCCCGCTTTCCACTCGATACCTGCATAGATATCTTCTGAGTTTTCACGGAATATCACCATGTCTGTCAATTCTGGGCTATGCACAGGGCTTGGCACGCCTTCAAACCAACGTACTGGACGCTGACAGACGTATAGGTCAAGCTCTTGACGTAGCGCCACGTTTAGCGAACGCATACCGCCGCCAACTGGCGTGGTCAATGGACCTTTGATACTCACCACGTATTCGCGCAGAACCTCGAGCGTTTCGGTCGGCAGATATTCACCATCATAAATTTTCGAAGCTTTTTCGCCGCAATATACTTCCATCCAAACGATGGACTTTTTGCCTTGATAGGCTTTTGAGACCGCGGCATCGACCACTTTAATCATCACCGGCGTGATATCCACACCGATGCCATCGCCTTCGATAAAGGGAATAATTGGATGATTGGGTACGTTTAGTGTTAAATCAGCATTAACGGTTACTTTTTCGCCGTCTCTTGGGACGATTACCTTTTCATATGGCATGGGTCAAACTCCTTGATTGTATTTTTATAGTAGATAGCGCAAGCATCATGGCATCATTGGCATTCTGTTATCTTCGCTAGCTATTTATGTTTTGCTTTTGGCTTTAGCTAAGCAGCATAGCGAGTTAAACGCTAATTATTTGAGTAAAATATATTGAGCAGAAGGTACCGAGCAGAACATAGCTAAGCCGACATGCTTGGCGAGGTGATGTATAATAGTTTTAAGAGTAATATTTAAAGATATTGTTGATGATATGATTAACACTTATTTTTAATAATCATGGAAAAAATCAAAGCTACTGCAAAAATTGCTTGGTCATTTATCAACAAAATCAGATGTCATTACAATAAGTAAAATGACAAAAAAACTTTATAAAAAATGCATTAAATTTTTCAGATTTTGCGAATTAAGTCATACAAAAAACCGCAAGCTGCCTTAGCCATTGTACTAAGATAAAGCCTGCTTGATGATTTTTGTTTTGCATGAGCCATTTTTAGTTATCATTATGATAAATACCATAATTATAACATGGTTATCGATAGTTATAAGAGTAGCCTTATAGCTTGCGCGTTTTTTAGCAAGCACTTACGCTTTTAATACTACTTCTATTTATCCTACATTCAGTTTTTATCTTTGGGAAACGCTATTTTATGTCGACCTCCAGCCTGATTCTATTCAACAAGCCTTACGGAGTACAAAGTCAATTTCGTGATGACAGCAATAATGATCACAGTACCCTATCGCAGTATTTCACCGATAAATCCCTACGTGTTGCCGGTCGACTGGATGCCACCTCAGAAGGCTTGCTGATTTTGACCAGTGACGGACGGGTTAATAAAGCCATTACCCAGCCGCCCTCTGCCAAGAATTTTGCGCAAAGCAAGCAAAAACAAGGTAAGACTTATTTGGTACAAGTAGAAGGTCTGGTAAGCGCTGACCAACTAAAGCAATTGGCTGCTGGAGTCCAGTTAAAAGATGGCAAAACCTTACCGGCAACGGCGCTACTGGTTGATGAAGCGGATTTACCGATTGCGCTATGGCAACGCGATCCACCTATTCGTGAGCGCAAAAGTGTACCGACTTCATGGCTTATGCTGACCATCTATGAAGGCAAAAATCGCCAAGTCAGACGTATGACCGCGCATGTAGGCTTACCTTGTCTGCGTCTTATTCGCTGGTCGGTGGCTGGATTCGAGCTTGGGTCGCTTGGCGTTGGCGAATTTGTGCGTATTCATTTAAGTCGTGAGCGTTGTCAGCAATTAGGCGTTATTGATTAGGGTTATTAATTAGGTGTTTAACCTTATAACTTGTTAATGCCTAGTCACTTCAAGTACTTATTAATCAATTTTGCTGTTGAGATTGTTAAAGATATTACGACTTGTTAAACATAGCGTCTCGAATGAGCAAGGTTTATCTGCTAAGCTACAAAACCATATTATCTTTGGGCGATATCTGTATTTAATATGGCGGATATCGCCTGCAGCTTGCTTATTGTTTATCTGGTTCGTTATTTTTTATTGATAGTAAGGATATATCATGATTGCTTCTCGTCGTTTTACCTTGTTTGCCACTAGTATCTCTGCGGCGTTACTGCTGAGTGCTTGCCAGCCCGCAACAGAGGATACCGAGGTAATACCGGCAGAAGAAGCAATAACAACCACGACTGAGCCGTCTGAAACGGCTGACGATATGGACGCCCATGCTGGACATGATATGTCTGCGAGTGGCGATGTAGTAGACGAAGCACAAATGACCGACATGCTGAAAGACTATACGAAGTCGATGACCAGTATGCATAATGAGATGATGGTTGGTATGGGTTATAACGATCCCGATACCGCCTTTGCCAAAGGGATGCTCGGTCATCATCGCGGCGCGGTCGATATGGCAAAGATTGAGCTGAAGTATGGGACCGATGAAACCATGCGCAAACTTGCTCAAGACATTATCGACTCACAGCAAATTGAAATCGATATCATGAATAAATGGCTGGCCAGCCACCCTGATGCGCCCAAACCCAAACCCAATACCGAGGCCATGCAAGCGGCTTATGCTAAAGGGATGAATACCATGCATAGCGACATGATGCTTGGTATTGCCGAACCTGAGGCTGATATGGCCTTTGCGCGCGGTATGCTGCCGCATCATATTGGCGCAGTAGATATGGCTAAAGTACAGCTTCAGTACGGTACGGATGAAGAGATGCGCAAGTTAGCCCAAGACATTATCGATGCCCAGCAGCCTGAGATTGCGCTGATGCAAAATTGGATTACGGCTCATAAAGCCAATAAAGCGACGGTTAATGATGATGCTGAAGCCGTTATTGGAGATGAAAAAGAGATTAAAGAGAACGCTAAGTCTTAAGGCTAAATATTTAGGGCAGTAACATTTCTGCCTAATTTCTGCCTCTAACGATTTAAGCCTTAAAAATATAAAACCCTTGCTAAGCTGCGTCACTTAGCAAGGGTTTTTTAATGTCTAAATATATAATCGCTTTTAACCTGTCTAGCTACTCTAGCTATTAATTTTTATAGCGCGATATCGCATTAAGCCAAGCGTTTTCAGTATTTGCATAGTCTGCATATTCACCATCGTCTTCGCAGTCGGTACTAGTCCTTGCTAAACGTAAGCTGACGCTATGCGGAAATGCTTTTTCATTATCGTCATACGCGTCTTTATCAGCGAAATCAGATTTAGGTAAAACTTTCACTACTATAAGCTCATCACGGCGAAATAAATGGCATTCCACAGCGCGCGTGGCCTTACTAAGCGTTGCTAATTGCTTAGTGTCCGCTTTGATACCATCGATTGCGACGACGACATCATGGGCTGAAATGCCAGCCTTAGCAGCGATACTGTCACGTGTCACGCGATTAACCTTTAGACCCAGTGGCGTCTCACTACAGCGAATGCCCCATGGCACATGTTTATCCGCCGTCTCTTTGGTATTAGGGTAAATTTTAATACCATTTGCTGTGAGCAGCGCCTCTAGGGGCAGCTCTTCAACGCCATTAACATAACGGCGCTCAAACTCTTCCCAATCCGCTAATGGCATAAACTGCCCGATAACTGCCCCCATATCAGCACTACTGATACCGATGCGCTTATTATCACTTTGCTTTGCTTGACCATAAAAGGCTTTGACGACATCAAACAAACGATAACGACCTACGCTTTTTTCTAGTAAGGTTAAATCTAAGCATAACGCTACCAAGGCGCCTTTATTATAGTAACTGATACCTGCATTGCCAGTGTTTTCATCGTTGCGATAGAGCTTAATCCAAGCGTCAAAGCTCGACTCAGCAACGCTTTGATGCGCGCGCCCAGGGGTTTGATAATAGCGATTGATTTGTTCAGTGAGTAATTTAAGATAGCTTGCCTTATCGATGACGCCTGACGCTTGCAACATAAAATCATCGATATAAGAGGTAAAACCTTCAAACACCCATAGCAATGGCGTAAAGGCTTCGCGGCGTAAATCCACATCCAACATTACATCTGGACGGACAGTTTTTACCCACCATGCATGAAAGTATTCATGGCTGCATAAGCCCAAAAAGCGTTGATAATCGGCACTTGGCACTTTTGGCTCATCAGCATTGGGCAAATCGCGACGTAGGGTAATCAAACTGGTCGAGTTGATATGCTCCAGACCACCGTAATCCTGACCACTGGCAAAGGTCATAAAGGTGTAATCATTAAATGGCGCATCGCCGAGCCAATCTAGATAAGTTTGACAGATTTGAGTGACGTCTTGCTGCAAGCGTCCCATATTGGCGCTATGCTTACCGGCAAGATAAAAATGATGGCCAATCGTCTGGTGCTTATCATCTTGAATAATAAAATCAAAGCTATCTTGTTCAGCAATCTCAAACGGATAATCGATAAGTTCGTGATAGCTGCCTGCTTGTAGATTATATATTCGCAGCTTATCACCTTGTGATTGTACTGCATCAAGTCCACAGGCCAAGCGCACACGACTAGCATCCTTGTCGGCTAAAAATACCGCTGGCACGATTAAATCAACTTCTACCGCTTTTTGCTCTTGTCCTTCAATCGCTAAAGCAAGCGAGGTAAAATTGCCATATAAACGCTGCTGGTCGACATACGCAGTACGCACGGATAAATCATAACAATACACTTCATAATGGACATGTATGCTCTGCCCTGCGCGCACTTGTGGCAGCTGCCAAGTATTTTTATCTGTTTTTTGCGCGCGGTACGTGTTTGTTTTTTTATCACTGTCCGTGAGCTGACCATCTAATGTTTGATTGTTTAGAGTTTGGCTATCTAAAATTTTATAGTGAACCGCTGTGATATTACGGGCAAATTCGCGCATTAAATAGCTACCCGGTATCCATGCTGGCAACCACAAACTCGGCGCGTCAGTATCAGCGGTAAAGGTCAGCGCTACATCGACCAAATGCTCAAAAAAGCGTGTAAAGTCGAATTGGTAAGAGATAGGAGCGGTTTGCTGATTTAAAGTGCGGTTCAAAGTACTATTAGGCAAAGCTTGTGAAGAAGCAGTCATCATTTTTTCTTATCCTTATAATTTTCACTATTTATTTTAGTCGTACTATTTATTCACTACTATTATTATTATTGTTATGATCGTCTCTATGGTAGGAGTCATTATGCAAAAACGCAACTGGCAAACCTTACGCTGCTTATATTAAAGAGAGAAGAAGTCGTTAAAGAGCGTAAAAATCATATTTATTTACATTAATTCGCCGATTAATTGGCATTTTTTATGCTTTTAACCTTGAAACCGATAGGAGGCATCGCAATTAAAGATGCTAACTGCTAAAGTTACCCTAATAAACTGATGATAATTGACTAATGACGTGGCTATTTGGCTGGCTGATTGGCTTTTTTAGGTTTATTCCAACCGTATTTAAATTTTAATATCGACATATTTAGGATAATTTATGACTACTATCGCAAAAGACACTGCCGTCAAGTTCAACTACACTCTAAAAGACGACGAAGGTAACATCCTTGACCAGTCTCCAGAAGGTCAACCGCTTGCTTATTTGCATGGCCATAGCAACATCATCCCAGGTCTTGAGCAACAACTAGAAGGCAAATCTGCTGGCGAAAGAGTCAATGCCGTTGTAGAGCCTGCTGATGGTTACGGCGAATACCAAGAACAAGCGGTACAGCATGTACCACGTGAAAACTTCCAAGGCGTTGAAGATATCCAGCCTGGTATGCAATTTCAGTCAGAAGCTGGCGGTCAAGTTATGCTAGTGACCGTTACTGATGTAAACGACAAAGAAGTGACTGTTGATGCAAACCATCCATTGGCTGGTAAGCGTTTAACGTTTGACGTTGAAATCCAAGAAGTACGTGCAGCAACTGAAGACGAATTGAACCATGGCCATATCCATGGCGCTGGTGGCGTTGAGCACTAATCTCTTTTTGAGTTTAGCGTACCATCGTTAGTATGCTTAACATAGTTAGGCGAATACTTAGTTATTAACGATAGTATGGTCGTCTAACTAAAAAGGTCAGTAGAGCAATCTACTGACCTTTTTTTCGCACTACCATTAATACAATGTTTGCAATACAAGCAATTTTCTAAAAAAGCACCCTTATAAGCATTATCGAGATTGCAGACGTAACAAAGCCGCATAACGACAAGCATTATGCGGCTTTTATCACTAACCATCCATGTTAATGTTATTAGATACTTAATCCCGGAGCATCTTATAACGTTCAGGCTTCCAGCCTTATCATCCCTAATCAGCAAACCACCTATCCCTGATGCGACCTTTAAGATACCAATCCCTAGTACCTATGAACCTTTTCGTTCAATCGTGCCGTACAGTTATAATCGCAGATTGACCCAAGGTTAGTAAGAGGTCTAAACGTCAATGCGTGTAAGCATATGCTTACACGCATTTTTAGTGACAACAGAGATAGCCTAAAGAATACTATTTACTATAACTTTTCTTCTGGGCTAGCGAGTACTTTTGCATCAGCGCTGAGCATGATATAAGCGGCTTCATTAATGAAGGCTTCGTCTTCAGGTAGCTCAGGGCGCTCACTTTCTTTCATCTGACTACGCTCTTCAAATTTTGCATCCATCGCTGCTTGATAAGTATTCCAATTGGCATAAGGACGCTCACCTGTTGCGATAAGGCGCTTATTTTCAGCTTCCAACGAACGCTTCTCTATCAGCTGCATCTTAGCGCGGCGGCTATTGATATCGAGAGGAATTGGTTTTTTCTCATCTTCCATATTGCGAATATCGTTTAGCGTTGATAGATAAACAAACTGCGGGTTTTTCTGCTGACGGATTTTTGATTGCTGATTTAGCGTCGCTAACGTATTGGCAGAAAATTTACCTTCAGGCTTATAAGGCGCGGTTTTAATAGTATCCCAAGGCAAGGCTTTTTTCTGCGCACGCTCGCCAAAGGTCGCATCATCATAGATATTGACCAATTCAACATCAGGTACCACGCCTTTATTTTGCGTACTACCACCGGTAATACGATAGAATTTACGCTGCGTTAAGGTCGCTGAACCCAATGCTAAGCTATCAAGCTGAATCTGCGCAGAGCCTTTACCGGTCGTTGTACTGCCGACGACCAAGCCACGACCATAATCCTGAATCGCTGCGGCAAAAATCTCACTGGCAGATGCCGATGCTAAGTTAGTAATAACGACCATCTTGCCATCATATAACTGCTCGCCGCCGTCATCATCACGATAAACTTGGATATTGCCGCGATTGTCGCGGATTTGCACCAGCGGACCGCTCTTGATAAAGAAACCAAGCATCTTGGCAACTTCATCGAGCGAGCCGCCTGGATTGTTACGTAAATCAACCACTAGACCATCGATATTTTTTTTATTCAACTCTTTAAGAGCTTTTTCAGTATCAACACTGACGCTACGGTACTCTTCACCGTTACGACGGGCGCGATAGTTGAGATAAAAACTTGGTATCTCAAGGACACCGATACGTTTGGGCGTTTTATCGATATTAGGGCGCTGAACCTCGACGACGCGCTGGGTGACGCCAGATTCTTCTTGTTGAATAATATCGCGAACCACGGTTACGTTACGGGCGCTAGCGTCTGGGGTATTTGGTTGACGTACCTTAATAGTCACCGAAGTGCCGCGCTTACCACGAATCAAACCGACAATTTCACGCGTTGACCAGCCGACCACATCGGTCATGGTTTCGCCGTCTTTAGCGATACCGATAATCAAATCATTAGGTTTAATCTGACCAGACTTTGCCGCTGGACCACCGTCAACCAAGGTCACAATGCGCGTATAGTCTGGGTTTTTACGGTCAGGGCGAATAGAAACCCCAATGCCTTCTAATTGTAAACTGGACTGAATTTGCAGCTCATTGGCTTGAATCGGCGCATAATAATTACTGTGCGGATCATAAGTCAGCATCGCCGTATTCAAGATGGTTTCCATGATCTCGTCGTTTTTTAGACGGGTAAACTGCTCTTGCTGGCGTGATAAACGATTGAGCAAAATCTCACTCGGCGTGCGCTCATCATTACGCACCAAATCTTGTCCGCGCGTGATATCAGGATTGTCTAAAAAGACTTTTTCTTTTGCCTTCTCATCTTCTTGACCCAAAGTAATACTCATCAGCTGAAACTTCAGCTGACGCGTCCAATAATCACGCTGCTCTTTTTTGGTTTTAAAATGACTGAGCTTTTCGCGGTCAAGCACAATGCTATCTTTACTGGTTAAATCAAGATTTGTGTTTAGCAGCTTCTTTGCCATCGCGAAGTATTCATTAGAGCGTTTACGATAGCGCTCAAAAACTTCTACGCCAGCAGATAAGTCGCCACGTTTTAAGCGGGCACCAAATTCATCGGCATATTTTTTCTTAAATTCATCGACATCAGATTGCAAAAACAAGGTATGGTTTGGATCAAGGCTATCGATATACATGGATAGAATCTCACTACCCGTTGCGCTATCGAGCGGCTGATTGAGATAATGGCTACGATCCAGCAATGCCGCTACCTGACGGGTGGTGACCTGTTGCTCAGGGGTGGCTTTAAAGCCTTCAGTATTACTATCAGCTACTGCGGTGCCATAGCTTTGGGTAAGAATAAGACCAGCGATACCCACTGACGCTGCACTGAGTAACCACTGTGCTGGTTGTTTTTTCATCATATATACCTAATTATTTTAAGTGAAAAGTATGCAAAATATGCTTAGTTGTTATTCATATTAAAAGTTATCTAATAAACGGCTATCCACAAATCTGACTGTTTTTAACTGTATTATATTTAACATTAAACCATGCGATACGCTAGCATTAAAAGCGCGCAAACACATGATAGTTATTTTAGTTTTATCGTTAAAAAATCAATCAATACTAGCATGGCTATAAATACGCTGCTGTCTCAAACTGTATAAATAATCTTACCCGCCATGGCGCTGTGTCTTATGAGCCAACGAACGAACTTTCTATCAAACCTATTTATTGCTCTGACTAAATAAATACCAGATAGCTCATCAACATGAATGTTTTAAATCAATTAAGCCGCGACATTATGCTCATCTTATAATAACTGTCATAATATAACCAATATGGCACTAAACAGCGATAGCGAATAATGACGATAAATCATGCAGCTCACTGCTTAGCGCTTTTTTGAGCTTAGCGCTTCTTTGAGCTTAAATGTTTTTTTGACCATAAACGATAATATAACAAGGTATAGCCTAATAAGGATCACGCAATGTACGGCGTCTTAATGATTGATATCGATAGTACCGCACTGACTGCTGAAGATGTCAGTTTAATCAAACAAGCACAAGTGGGCGGGGTAATATTATTTGCCCGTAATGTGGCAGACGCGGCGCAAGTGCGCTCCTTATGTGACGATATACGCTATCACAATGCCGATATCTTGATTGGCGTTGACCAAGAAGGTGGGCGCGTTGCTAGATTACGTCACGGTTTTACCCCATTGCCCGCGATGGGCAGACTTGGTGAGTTATTTAATGAATACCCTAGCCGCGCCCTTAGCCTTGCTTACGACTGCGGTTATTTGATGGCGGCCGAAGTATTGGCAGTCGGCATTGATTTAAGTTTTGCGCCCGTGCTCGATAGAGACGGTATCAGCCAAGTTATCGGCGACCGTAGCTTTCATCATGAGCCGCAAGCGATTATTGCCCTAGCCAGCCAGTTTATGCGCGGTATGAAAGATGCCGGTATGGCAACTACCGGTAAGCACTTCCCCGGTCATGGTGCCATCGCCCCTGATTCACATGTAGCAGAAGCAATTGATACGCGTAGCTTAGATGAGATTATGAATAGCGATATGCAGCCTTTTGCGCAGACGTTGCCTTGGCTTGATGCCTTAATGCCAGCGCATGTGATTTTTTCCCAAGTCGATAATAAACCCGCCGGATTTTCAAAAATTTGGCTCAAAGACATCATTCGTGATCAGCTTAATTTTGATGGGGTGTTATTTTCTGATGATTTATCGATGGCAGGGGCACAAGCAGCAGGCGATGTTAGCGCCCGTGTCAAAGCGGCGATTGAAGCAGGCTGCGATATTGCCTTGGTCTGTAATGACCGCGTTGCTGCTCACGAAGCTGCCGCAGCAGCACAAGAGCTGCCCTATCCTGACCAAAAACGCATCAAGACCATGTGTGGACAGATACCTGTTTGGCAAGGTGACCTTGAGTCAACATGCCAGCAGTTTGATTATTGGCAACAAGCAAAAGACAACGTTTTACAGACTTTCTTTCTGGTTCAAACAGAAGCGCAAGCGGTTTTAAAAGACCCCACTACTTATAAATAATGCAGCTAACAAAAAAACTGATTTAACAAAATAAAAACCGCACCTTATCAAGATGCGGTTTTTTTGCTATTCAAATTTTATTTAAAGCTTACTGGTTATCCATCAGCGTCTCTAAAATGATACTAATTACTGGTACTTGCTTGTGGGTCTAATGCCGTACCACGACTGGCATCATCAGCATCAGGCATTAGATCATCATTGTCACTGTCTAATGGATTTAAGTCTGGGTCAAGCGCACTGTTACTAATCGCCATGCCATCGTTTGCATTTGCTGTCTCATCATAGACCACAAACTCAATACGGCGGTTACGGAAACGACCTTGCTCAGTGGCGTTTTCAGCAATAGGGTCAGTCTCACCCATACCTTTAGTCATAAGCTTAGTTGGATCAACGCCTTGCGCGACCAAATAATCTTTCATAGATTGGGCACGCTCTTCTGACAGCTTCATATTGTAAGCAGCATCAGCAGTTTTGTCAGTATGACCAATAATCATCAACTTCATATCTGGTACTTGTTCCATCAGTTTTACAGCGCGGTCTAATAGCGCTTTATTGGCATCAGGAATAACGGCTTTATCTACTTCAAAATTCACCACCTGTAGGCTGAGCGCACGAGCCACATCTTGAGGGTCAGGATTTTGGCCAAGGTTATCCATCGCTGCTTGAGACGCCGTTAAGCTGTTATCAATCTCAGCTTGGGCATCTAATGGCGCTTCTGGCTTGACGGTCATCGCTGGCGCCGCCGCTTGTAAATCTGCAACCAATTTATCTAATGCCGCAGCGTCAGGCGCATTAACGGTAATCGTATCGCCTTTGATTAACATGCTCGCATTCGGTACGTTTTTGACGATAGGTAATATAGATGCAAGCTGAGCGGCAGCTGGCATATCAATTGAGAAGTTATCATCGACATCCGCACGGCAATTATTGGCTTCATCGCCAAATGTGGCGGTCAGAGCGTCCATAACATTGCCCTGTAGCGTCTCATTACCAACGTTCATACGGCAAGCGTATAGCTCACTGTTTTCACCAGTCGCGATACGCAATGACGCAGGTTCGATATCCGCAGCAACCACTGATTGCCCGTCATCATTAACGGCTTGCTGCTCGGTAGCAACAGGCTTGCCGACTGGCTCAGGATTGTCTTGGCAACCTCTTAGTAGCGCCCACGCCAACGCCCCCAAGATAATCAGTCCAATAATCGGTAGCAGCGCTTTCATAAAGCTGCCTTTTTCTTCCTCTTCACGGTGAATGGGCGCGGTAGTGACCGTATCAGACACGCGAGCGCCAGCGGGTGCAGCTGCAATCATACCAGCAGGTAAAATTGCACTCGCCCATGCCGGGATATGATGCTGATAACTGGCAAGATTGTCATTTAAAAACTGCGGTACAGGCGTCGTTCCTGCCAAGCTTTTAATTTCGTGATAGGCCAGTGGCGCGGCCATCGCAATTAAACCGCGCGCAGCAGTAGCGTCAACATTATGTTTACCAGCCAGCTCACGAGCGATTTGGTCACGGTGCGCGCCATCCGTCCATACCCGATCATAA
Source organism: Psychrobacter sp. CMS30 (assembly GCF_904846565.1). Classification (NCBI taxonomy): domain Bacteria; kingdom Pseudomonadati; phylum Pseudomonadota; class Gammaproteobacteria; order Moraxellales; family Moraxellaceae; genus Psychrobacter; species Psychrobacter sp. CMS30. Next base: position 163,705 of record NZ_CAJHBF010000001.1, read on the forward strand.
AACCCTTGATCATCACGGGCGATATTTTCATTAGCAAAACGATTATAGGTATCGTTATCGGCTAGGCGCGCGGCAAAAATAGCATAAAACTGTTCAAGCAAATTTTTCTTAGCAGGAGTGCGGTCATCTCCTAGCACTGCCGGACTGACCGTCCGCGTTAAGTGACTGATAATATCCATAATGTCATTCCTCAATGAATTGTTATTTTAAATGGCTTGTTTTATATAGCGTGCATTCTCAAAAAGTAGAGCGTTGATATTGATATTTTATGGCTGCTATTTAATATGAGCTCATGCGATTACTATTAAGTTAATAGTATTAGATAGCAGCCATAACTAGATTCAACTTTTGTTATTATAAAAGTATTAAGTATGTGTTCACAATCGACAGGCTGTTGTGCAATTGCTACGATAAGTAATGTTTCGGTTGTTACTCGTAACTGCAATGCTTAGAAAGTACAAATTACTAACATATGAACAGCTAATCGCTTAATTTTCAATGTGGTTAATAAGTTAAATAGAAGTTTGCACTAACTGTTTCAGGTATAGTCAGTTCAAAATAAAAACGATGCGTCAATAGTTATGTGCGACTGGTATAAATTTTCCTTGCTTGCTGCTATCACAGAGGCTACGAAAAATTCATCCCAGTCGCACTGTAACTGTTTTTCCAGATCTGTTTTTAAAGTTAATTCACTATAATACTTTTTTATTCTTATCTTCTTTATTTAGCGGCAAATAAAAAAGGAGTGCCGTCAATCATTGATACTGCACTCCTGTTAGCTTTTTATTTTCTACGCGTTTGTTATAAATATTCCCTTTATCATCTGACTTGAGCTGGCTCCGCCACGATAACACTGTTTGCCATATCATCGACTTCCGATACTGAGAAAGGGCCTGGTGGTTGCTTTGATGCTGGGCGGTCGTTATTCATAGCAGCGTTATTGCTAGGTTGGTCATACATCGGCGGATTATTAAAGTCATTATTACGGCTAGGCGCTGGCATCACGCTATCCCCCGTATCATCGTCCGCTGCTTGATAGTCACTATTGCTGTTAACATTACCGTTAATATTGTTATTAACATCATACTGATTATTGGCACCATTCATAGCCGCCATATCAGCTGCTCCCATAGCGCTATCATTATTAGGTAGTGGTAGCGGCGCGGTACTATCAACCATCATCGCCGGTACCAAAGTACGGATATCGGTGGCCAATTTTTGCAGCTGCATACTATCTGGCGCCTCCAAAGTCATGCGGTCATTTTGCAGCTGTAAACGAGCAAATGGAGTTGCTCTTAATAAGGTTAAAATATTGGGTAGCGCCTCGATAGGCATATTGGCAATACTATTGGCCACGCCTTCTTGCACCGTAAACTGACACATCGCCGCCTGCTCACCGAAGCTACTATTAAGCGCTTGTTGTAGCGTACTTTGGAGCGCGGCGTCACCGACAGAGGCGCTACAAGTATATAAATTGCCGCCATTATCGACGCCAACGATAAGCGCAACGGGCGTTAATACTTGCGCTGGCGGTTCAGCGACAGGCGGTATGACCGTGGGCGCCGGCACCACTGGTTCTACAGGCGGTGCGTTATTAGGCCTAATTAACAATGCCCATACCAGCCCAATCGCTGCCATTGCCGCCAATAATAAAAACACCCGAATCAATAAATCATTACGTTGGTTACGGGTACGTACTTTTTCTCGTTTTAGGCTGCTGTTTTCTTCTAGATGATGGGCCGCAGGGTTGGCGTGGATAGCACCCGTATCGATAGCCGCTGTCCTTAGACTATTATCAAAACTTTCATTAACAAGTTCTGTTGCCGTGTTCGGTTCTGTTATCAAGTTCGCAGAAGGATTTATCCTACTTGCTTCAGTGGCATCATGCTTATTTAATAAAACAGGCATAGCAGCTATCTCAGCTAGCGTGCTTTGAGCATTAAACAATTCATCCTCAGCATGTTGCGCCGCGGTAATCACTGGAGCCGCCCATATCGGCAGATAATGACGAAATGTAGGTTGCTGGCTTTGCAAAAATGCCGGCAAGAACTGCCCATTTGCCATTATTTTGAGCTCACGATAAACCAGCGGTGCAGCATTCATAATAAGCTTTTTTGTGGTGAACTCATCAATATGATGGGTAGCCGCAAGCTCTTGAATAATAACTTGGCGCGCGCTCGGTGCTTGCCATAATTGCTCAAATAACGGCGTCTCTATCATATTGTCATTAGCAATCGCTTGATCATCACGCAGTAACTGCGAGTAAACTTGTGGTAACGCCAAACGCGCCGCTAAAATGGCATAAAACTGCTCTAATAAGCTGACATGGGACACATTACCATTATCAGCCTGATTAGTATTGCCGTCATTACTATAGCCACCCAACACCGCTGAGGTCACCGTTTGTTCTAATTGGTCGATAATATTCATAAATTATTGCCTCTGTCGGCGTTGATTTAGGTTGTATAACGGAGATGTATTTTTTTAATTTAACTTTATATTCTAAAAATTGTAGGAAGATGAACGCGTCACAAGCAATATTGGTATATAAATTGCCTATCGTTTATAACTTTCATTACTTTTTAAATGACTATAAATTAAATAACAATGAATTTGACAACGCTTAATGCCATAAACCTAAACGACTGCCAGACCTTTATTATTAATTTTTAGGTCTATTATTAACTATTAGGTTTGGTCTTTATGCTGTCGTGAATCGTTACGGTCAGTATACGAAGCATTACTCATTCTGCCTGCTACGCTGTTATATTATTTAATATAAACGATTATTAAAGCATAATTTTGTCGTGTATTGGTTTTTTGCCTCGGCATCGCTGTTATTATTGCTAATATCATGCCTGAATGCTTTATCATTACTCATATTTAGTAGTTGTTATTGAGCCAAGATACTTGGGCTTTAAGCGTTACGATTTATATCATTGCCATCTATCAGGCTCGGCCTAAGGACTCCCCTTTGTTTAACCATACGACGCTTATTATTATCATCACCGTTATTGTCAGTTTATTGGCATGGCAAAACAAAGCCGTGTTTAATCGACTTATTTTCTATCCGCCGGCGGTGAAAAATGGTCAATGGGATCGCTTTGTGACGCATGGTTTTATTCATGCTGATGGGATGCATTTGCTGTTTAATATGTTTACCCTATACTTTTTTGGTCGTGCTATCGAAGGCTTATATCAGTCGTTTTTATTCGGTTATGGTTTCGTGGTTTTTTATGTATTGGCTATCGTTGTCGCGATGGTTCCAAGCTATATTAAACATAAAGATAGTGCCAGCTACTTAAGCCTAGGGGCGTCAGGCGGTGTATCGGCGGTCTTATTTGCTTTTATTCTGTTAGCACCATGGGAAAAGATTTATCTATTTGCCGTTGTCCCTATCCCAGCGATATTATTTGCGGTCGCTTACGTCGCTTATAGTATTTATGCGGACAAACGTGGTGGCTCTAATATCAATCATATGGCACATATGTGGGGCGGCGCGTTTGGGGTAATTGCGACCATTATTTTAGAACCTCAAGTACTACCGCACTTTTTAAATGCGCTCTTATCTCCTGGGTTTTAGAGGTGCTATTAAAACCAATTAATAAAGCTCAGTATTCAATTTTAGTAAAAAAACTGCAATCGAAGCTTGTTTGATAATGGCAGTTTAAATAGCTAAGTGATGATTCATTTATATCGCTATTTAGATCGCTTGGTATTGCTTAGTATCTTGCGCAAACTTATATTTAATAAAATATTTAAGAATTTGATAATTATTATGATTATAGATGTTATTGGTGATATTCACGGTTATGCCGACAAGTTGGTCGGACTCCTAAAGCAGTTGGGCTATGTTCATAACGGCACTCATTTTGTACCGCCAGCGGGTCATCGGGCGCTATTTATTGGTGATTTCATTGACCGTGGGCCACAGCAAGTAGCTTCGCTAGAGATAGTCTTTGCCATGTTAGATGCAGATGTTGCCGATGCGGTGATTGGCAATCATGAATACAATGCGCTCACCTTTGCCATGCTTGACCCAGAGCAACCTGAGCGCTATTTACGCTCGCATAGCGATGTTCATGTGCGCCAGCATGAAACCTTTTTAGCCGAAGTACCGTTTGGCTCAGAAGCGCATCAATATTGGTTGCAGCGCTTTTATGAGATTCCATTGTGGCTTGAGACCGACTATGCTTGCTTTGTCCATGCTTGCTGGGATGTCGATAGCATGGCGGTATTAAAGCCGCTATTGACTGCCGATAATTGCTTGACGCCTGACGCCGTTGTCGCCACGGCGCAAAAGCATAGCCCTGCTTATGAAGCGCTTGAGCGCGTGCTAAAGGGCGTAGAAACGGCGTTACCTGATGGTTTAGTCATGGTCGACAAAGATGGGGCAGCGCGCTCGCAAGTACGCGTGCGTTGGTGGCTTGATGAGCTGAATAAACGTACTATTCATGAGATTGCCCGTGCGCCAAGCTCAGGATTGGCACAGATTCCAAGCGATGCCCTAGCAGAAAATATCGAATTTGCCCTTAAAACTCATAAACCGGTATTCGTCGGTCATTATTGGCTAACAGGCGCGCCGCAACCCCTTAGCCCGCAGGTTGCTTGTACCGATTATTCGGCAGCGATTGATAGCGGTTATTTAACCTGCTATCAGCTGGATACCGAGCAGCCATTACCGCTTAAAGCCCATAACTTCGTACAGTATCGTCATGATGAAGACCCAAAGAGAGATGCATAAAAAAGATAAATGCATAAAATCAGCGTTATTTAGCCAGCTTTGCCATTAAACAGCAAACTTGGCTTTACGAAGGCAGCAAAATTTTTGTATGATGGTCCTTTTGAGGATATCAAAGCATGAGCACCCCATCGGCTAGCGTTACCCCTGTTGAGCAAAGCAGCCCAATTACCTCTCCTGCTGGTCAGCCAAAAGTAGGTATTATCATGGGCTCGCAGTCTGATTGGCCAACCATGAGTGCCGCAGCGCAATTACTTGCCGACTTTGATATTGCCTTTGAATGTGAAGTGGTGTCAGCGCATCGTACCCCTGATAGATTGTTTGATTATGCCAAAAGCGCCAAAGGCAACGGCTTGCAGGTGATTATCGCTGGGGCTGGCGGCGCGGCGCATCTGCCCGGTATGTGTGCCAGTCAAACGCCGCTACCTGTCTTTGGTGTCCCTGTAAAATCATCAATACTCAGTGGTTGGGATAGCCTGCTTTCTATCGTACAAATGCCAAAAGGCGTGGCCGTTGGAACCTTAGCGATTGGTGCAGCTGGCGCCTATAACGCTGCCCTACTTGCTATTCAGGTACTTGCCTTGCATGATGAATCAATTGCGACTAAGCTGGATAATATGCGTCAAGCGCAAACCGATACCATTCTTGCCAGCCCAACACCCGGTATTATTAATCAATAAAGTAAGTAAACTCAGCCAGATGGCGTTAAGTTTTGACAAAAATACCCTTAGCAGAACTGCAATATTAACCAAGAAATATTAAGCACAATCATCTGGTTTTTAAATCTCAATATCAAACTTGAATACCAAATCTAACGCTCAATATTCTAAACTTGATATTTTTACTCAGATGCGTTCTACTAAATACAAGGTGCATACAGTGCACCTTTTCCTATTTTAATCGCATAAGTTTTATCCCGTAAGTTTTAGATATTAGTACTCAAACTCCCTTATTCATTTTCAATGTAAAGAGCCTGCCATGACTACAGCGAACGCTTATCCTGTAACCCAAACCATTCGTACCATCGGTATTTTAGGCGGTGGTCAGCTTGGTATGATGCTCGCCGAAGCCGCCATGCCGCTCGGTTATCAGTGCGTATTTTTAGAAGACAATGCCGACTGTCCGGCCAGCCTATACGGAAAAGTTTTTCATAGCGAGCAATTGGAAGCATTTATTGCCGCAGCTGACGTCTTTACCTTAGAGTTTGAAAACACGCCTACTGCCACCGTTGAGCAATTGGCCAGCCTGTCAAAATCTGGCAGCAAACAAGGTATGTTTCCGCCACCGATTGCCCTTGATATCGCCCAAGATCGCTTAAAAGAAAAAGGCATGTTTAATGAGCTTGATATCGCTACCGTACCATTTATGGCGGTTAATTCTGAAGCAGAATTAAAGCAAGCTTGCGACGAGCTAGGATTGCCTATCGTCCTAAAGACCAGCCGCGGTGGTTATGATGGCAAAGGTCAGTTTGTCATCAAAGAAGAAAGTGATATTACCGTTGCTTGGCATGAGCTTAAAGATGCAGTTAGTGGTAAAGGCGCACTAACGCCAACGCCTGCTCCCCTTATTGCAGAAGGCTTTATTAACTTTAGCCGTGAAGTATCTATCATTGCTGCACGCGCCCAAAACGGTCAAGTACGCTGCTATGATTTGGTCGAAAACCATCATCATAACGGCATATTGGCCAAAACACGCGCGCCTGCCGTTGGTACCAGCCATTTGTTCCAACAAGCAACCGATGCCATTACCACGGTGATGAATCATCTAGGTTATGTTGGTGTGATGGCGCTTGAGCTATTTGTGAGCAAAGATAGGCGTGGTAACGACTATCTGCTGGCCAACGAGATTGCCCCACGCGTTCATAACTCTGGACATTGGAGTATCGAAGGCGCGATTACCAGTCAGTTTGAGAACCATATTCGCGCAGTGGTCAATCTGCCCTTAGGCGATACTGACAACGTCCACCCAGCGATTATGTTGAATGTGTTGGGTCAATATCCTGATATCAGCGCGGTGCTCAATATCGATGGCGCCCATTATCATAGCTACCATAAGGCTGAGCGCGAGGATCGTAAAATTGCGCATATTACCTTGATGCCAAATGACGTTGCTGACTTAGATATCGCCCTTGCTAAACTGGTTGCTGTGTTGCCTAATAAAGTCGGTCTTGATAAAAAGTTAGCGCCTACGGTTACCGAGAACCAAGCAAAAACACCAGAGCAAACAGCCAGCACTGAAACTGACCAAGCTGTAGAAGATGCTGCTATCAATGTTAAAGAGAGCCACCCAGAGGGTTTAGGAGATATAGAGAAGCTATCAAACGACCAGCTATCAAATACAGATAAGGCTCAGAAATAATGCAGATTTGGGTAGATGCTGATTCGGTGCCTCTGATTGCCAAAGACTTGATTATCAAAACGGCTGAACGCACCCAAACCATGGCGATATTTGTCGCCAATCAGCCAATCAAACTGCGCAAATCACCGCTGCTCGTCATGACAGTGGTGCCATCAGGGTTTGATAAAGCCGATGATTATATCGTTGAGCAAATCCAGCCAGGCGATTTAGCCATCACTAGCGACATTCCCTTAGCCAATGATATTTTAGATAAAGGCGGTATGGTTTTAACCACGCGCGGTATGGTCTATGATAAAAATAACATCAAGCAAAAGCTTAATATGCGCGATTTTATGGATACCATGCGTGGCACGGGCGTGCTCGAGCTGCAAGAAATGAGTGGCCAGAAACCTTATGGCGACCGCGATAAAAAAGCCTTTGCCGATGGTCTTAATCGCTTAGTACGTTAATTGGTGCGTTAATTTTCTTATGCATTATTGGACAGCTACCCTTTCTAACCTTTGTTCTAACTTTCTTATTCTTATGAATAGCAGCTTTTATAAATAACAGGCTTGCAAACCGTATACACTCCATAACCAAACACTATGCAAACGGCACGCTTCATAACGAAGTGTGCTCATCATTCTTGTTACGCTATATGCAGCTTTCAAAACAATCGGTTTTTGAATAATTGGTTTTTAAACGATAAATTTTAAAATAACGATAACGTATATAAAACGCATATAAAAATAGGAATGAATATGAAAATTTTAGTGATTGGCGCCAGTGGTCGAGTGGGTACAGATTTGGTTAAGCAGTTATTAGCAGATAACCATCAAGTGATTGGCACCACCCGTCAGGAGGAAAAACTCTTTACTGATGACAATTATAGCCAGTTAGATTTAGATATCACTGCCGAAAAAGACGCGATTCAGAGCCAAATTGATAAAGATATCGAGGCGGTCTATTTTGTCGCCGGTTCAGGTGGTAAAGATGTCTTAGAAGTTGATTTACATGGCGCGGTTAAAACCATGCAGGCAACAGAAGATAAAGGTATCAAACGCTATATCATGCTTAGTACAGTATTTTCATTAGATACCAGCAAATGGAATCAGCCTGGTATTGCCGATTTAAAAGAATACTATATCTGTAAGCATTACGCCGATCAGTGGTTGGTTAATAACAGCAGCCTTGATTACACTATCGTGCAAGCAGGTGCGTTAAAAGAGCGTGCAGCAACGGGTAAAATCACTATTAATGATGACAATGCGGGTGAAAACTCAATTGCAGATGTGGCTACGACGTTGGCAGCTGTACTCAATGCTGATAATACCAATAAGAAAGTCTTTAGCATGCATAATGGTGAAACTGCCATTGATGCAGCGCTTGCTAAACTGTAATAAACAAAAGTTATAATAAACAATCTGCAGCTTTGCAGCATTATAAAAAACAGTACCAGAATAGAAAAGCGCGTAAGCCTTCCGGTTTACGCGCTTTTCTGTTCTGGTTTTTTTTAATCATTGTCGGCTATGTCAAAATCCACTAGCAAGCAATTAAGCCAAGCCACTGGGAAAAGGAATCACGTCCTCTAAGCTACTAGCCCCTGTTATAACCATCAGCAATCTATCAATACCGACGGCGATACCACTACAAGGTATTAAATCATCAGACGCTGCTAATAAATACTCATCAATTGGCATTTGTGGCAAGTTATGATGCTTGCGCAATTGATTGTCGCGCTCAAAGCGCTCTCTTAATGCCTGCCCATCTGCCAGCTCATCATAAGCATTGGCAATCTCAATACCATTAATATAAAGCTCAAAGCGCTTAGCAACTGTATTGCCGTCTTTATCTAGCGCAGTTTTTGCCAATGCAGCCGTTGCAGGGGGATACTCTATAATCAACGTCGGCAAATCATGACCCAAATTTGGCTCGACAGCATGACTAAATAGTAAATCCAACCAGCTTTGACGAATATCTTCTTCACTATTGGTGGCGCCATTTTCTGCACTATTAAAATCAAACCCTGTCAAACCCTTATCTTCTGCCACCGCTTGTAGCGCCGCAATACTGGCAGTCAGTGGATGAATACCAACAAAGTCCATAAAGGCATCGACATAACGGTAATGACTCAGCACAATCGGATAACCATATAGCGCTTCTAATAGCTCGCCCAATTCAGCCGCCATATCATCTAAGCTGTAGTTCGGCTGATACCATTCGAGCATGGTAAATTCAATATTATGACGCACACCTATTTCATTATCTCGAAATACCGGACAAATCTGATAAATGGGCACCTGCCAGCTGGCAAGTAGCCGCTTCATGGCGAACTCAGGCGACGTATGCAGATAATAGGTGCAAGGTTTATCTTGGTAAGTGACCTGCGCCGCTACTGATTGCAAAAAGGTATCGGTATTGCCTGCTTGCGATAACAAGGGCGTCTGCACTTCGAGCACGTGACGCGTGGCAAAAAACTGCCGAATAGCACTCATGAATTGCGCACGCTTTTGTGCCATTGATACGGTCATGGTCGGCGCATAGCTGGGTTTAGAAAAGGAATTACTTGCTTGAGTCATTATTATTTACTGCAATTTAAGGATAAAAAATAGATTTTAAAATGATGTTTTAAGTTTTAAGGCTGCCTGACTTTTAATACCAGCTAACTTTTAAAAACACCTAAATTTTACGACTGCCATTCACGGCGTAAATGATAATCTCGGCGCAATTGATCAAAGTCGGCGCCGTTTACCTGACCATCAGCTAACTTACTTCGTAATGCAGCATCATCTTGCATGATATTATAAAATTTAATCAGTCTCTCCGGATGCGCCTTGAGCTCAGACCATAAAAACATATTGAGCGGCAATAGCGTATGCATAGACTGCGCCGGTGTGACCGCCAATTTTTCACAAAGCGCATCATAGATAATTTGCGTACCACGTAGCTTACCTTCGACCGTATAACCGGCGATATGCGCTGTGGCAATCGCAAGTTTTGATAATAAACTCTCAGAAATCTCTGGCTCATGTTCAAACACATCGAGTACCACTTGGCGACCCGTACGTTCAATATCGGCTGCTAAGTCATGCGCATTAATGACCGGTCCGCGCGCGCTATTGATTAACAAAGTACTTGCAGGCATCGCATCCAAAGCATTGTTATCGATTAAATGCCGGGTTGGATAGTCGCTGCCATTAGGATTAGCATTATCTTTTTTATCGGTTAACGGCACATGCAAGCTGATAACATTACTTTGGCTAATTACCTGCGCAAAGCTGGCATTATTAATATTCGATGCAGGCAGTAGCGGATCGTAACCCAATACCTGCCAACCTAAATCATGAGCATATTGCGCAAGGGTGCTGCCAATATTGCCCAGTCCGATAATTCCTAAGGTTACGGGCGGCATCGATGGCTGCCAATACTGCGGGCGTAAGGTTAAGGCCGCAGTTAGTACATATTGCGCAACCGAATGCTTACTACAGCCAGCGGCATTAGCAAAGGTTATATTGCGTGCTGCCAAATAATCTTGATCGACATGATCGGTACCGATGGTCGCCGAACCAACAAACTTCACACTGTTATTATCTGCCAATAGCGCCGCGCCTACTGGCGTCACCGAACGTATCAATAACACATCAGGCTGACACTCGGCTAGCAACTGGGCATTGATATCACGTCCAGCGACGGCAAAAATCTTCACCGTACGCTTCGTCTCTTGCCCAAGCGTTGATGCATTAAAAAACTCATTAAGGCTGGCGATATTGCTATCAGCAACAATGGTCAGAGGACGCATATTATCGTTATTCGTAGTGCTGGCATTAGGCATCTTTAAATATCCCTATTTATAAAGGTTTCTTATCAACCATCGCATCATTAGGACAGTGTGTTTTTTATTATCAAACTTTATGCGCTTCTCTTTTTAACCTTCTGTTTGGTCAGTAGAAACGATATTTTCGTCTTTATTTTGCTCAGTAGCTTTTTGCTCAGTAGCTTTAGGTTGCAGTGGACCGTCAACAAGCATCCCTTCTTGCTGGGCAAATAATTCATTCTTATGCTGCGATATCCATTCACGCCATACGGCAAGGCCGATTGCCAATACCACAGGACCAATAAATAAACCAACAAAACCAAACGCGGTTAAACCGCCCAATACCCCAATAAAAATAATGATAAAAGGAATTTTGGTCGCGCCACTAATAACGATAGGACGGATAAGGTTATCAACCCAACTGATAACCAGTATACCCCAAAGCGCTAAGCCAATCCCTTCTACGGTATGACCTTGGCTTAATAACCAAATCGATACCGCGCCCCAAACAAATGGCGTACCAAAGGGAATTAAGGCAATGATAAAAGTCACAATGGTGAGTAAGATAGGACTTGGCGCGCCAGCGAAATAGTAACCAATACCCGCGAGTAATGCCTGCGCCAATGCAGTCAAGCCGATACCATAGACGACCGCGCGCGTGGTCGTACCAACCGAATCAATATAACCATCGATACGATTGCCAATGATATTACGCAGCGCTTGACGGATTTGACGTACCAAACTGGTGCCATCGCGATAAAAGAAAAACAATGTCATCAGCGCCATGCCAAGTTTGGCAAGACCACTGAAGACGACATCGAAAGCGACTTTGCCATAATACAGATGCGACTGTACCCAAAGACGAAAAGCCTCTAGTGTCCCCTCAGGGTTTTTGTTGATTCTCCATAATACATCTTTGACTTGCTGACCGATGATGGGCAAATCCTTGACAGAGTCAGGCACATCCAAATAGCCGACTTTGATGCGATAGACTAAATTACTAATAAGGCTTAACGCTTCTTGCTGCAAAATAAAGATACCAACGACGAGCGGCACACCAATCATAAGCGTGATGCTCACCGTCATAATAGCGGCGCTAAAATTTGAGCTGAATCGAACTCTTTGGTGAAAAAAATTATAAATAGGAAAAGTCACGTAGGCTAAAATCGCTGCCCATAGCGCTGGTACAATAAAAAACTGTACGACTTGGAAACATAATACGAACAGCACCACCAATAAGGTAATGGCCAATAAGCGCTGAATAAGAAATTCTTTTGTCCAGTTTTCAATCATAGCGTATAAACCAAGAGCAAGCAGCAAAAAGCCAATCCGGCTTTGCTGTAACGTTTATAAATAGGTGGATAAAAATCACAGAGCATGTGCGTTACAGACCATGTCCATTATTGGTATCCCTTAGCGAGTATGTTAGGTGGTAAATATTAGGTAATAGTTAATATTGGATAATAAGTTTCGTCGTAACTGCGGCGTAAAAAAGTTGCTGTCAATACAGCGCGCAATACAGCGCGCAATACAGCTACCGTACCATACAGCACCTTTATAAACATCATATTTGGCTAGCAAAACAGCATTAATTTCTAAAAACAATCTTTGCTGATTTAAATAGCGTTAATTTGATATTTACCTGCGCTTAAATGAGTTAAGCCGCCGACAGTAACGGTTTATTATGCAATAAAATAAACCCAATAAATAAGACTATGTTGTAATCTTTACTTACATTTATCCGTACGCATTATCAGTGAATATCGGTGCTTGCACGCAAAAACTCCCAAGCAGATTTATCCTTATAGCATAACGGCTACCTATTGCCTTTTTAGTGACTTTTGCTGTGATATCTTGCCAGCTAAATCACTGCTCAGTTCTATTAGTACGGACAATTGATGTTATACTAAAGGGATTAATCTGAACGCTTGAATGCTGTTAAGTTAGTATAACCTTATAGGTTTTTAGCATTATCAGCCTTGGCGTTTTGAAAATTACTTCTTGCAATCCTCATCTGCCACCCTACTCTAGACTGTCTTAATCACTGGTATTTAGAGCGGCGCTGCATATTTTGGTATTGTCGATAAGCATTATATTGATGCCTATCCAAGCTTGGCGCTCATTATTTCGACTCACTATTTAAGCGTCGTGTTTTGAGTGCCTGATTAAACACTTATATTTTGCGTTACTTTTATAAATTACTTTGATTTGGTTTTATTTGAAACCAAGACGGATTCAACACATTTACACAACCTATTGATAGGAACAATAACAATGTCAAGAGACACTGCAAAAGATACTGATAACCCCAATTCTACTGCCTCAAATGACGCCAATACGGCATCTAAACCGCAAGACAGCGTGACTTTTGCGCTAGCCCAATCGCATTTTTTGGTTGGTGATATCACAGCCAACGCTGAAAAAATGCGCACGCTCGCACTACAAGCCCGTGAGCAAGGCGCTGATGTAATTATCTTCCCAGAGTTAGCATTATTGGGCTACCCACCACAAGATTTATTGCTACGTCCTAGTCTTTCAGGACGTATCAAAAGCGCGCTGTCGTCTTTAAGTGATATCGATGACATCGTGATGATAGTAGGCTATCCACATGTCGACCATCATGGCACCTTTAACTCGGCTGCGATTTTGCATAACGGTCATCAAAAAGGCTTTTATCATAAGCAAATCTTGCCAAATTATGGCGTATTTGATGAGCGCCGTTATTTTGATAAAGGTCGCAATCAAGTCTTGTTTGACTATAAAGGCATTACCATCGGTTTGCTTATCTGCGAAGATTTGTGGGAAAAAGGTCCGATTGCCGAGCTTAAAAAACAAGGTGCTGACCTGATTGTGAGCTTAAACGCCTCACCGTTTGAGATTGAAAAACAAGACAACCGTAAAACCATGCTGGCCAAACGTAGTCGCGAAAACAATTTGCCTATCGTTTATCTAAACGCGGTTGGCGGTCAAGATGATTTGGTCTTTGACGGCGGCTCTATGGCGATTCAAGCCGATGGCAGCGTAGCTCACGAAGCATCACGCTTTATGAATCAGCTCATGCTAGCGACATTTAATGTAAAAACGGCAAAATTTGATACGCAAGCAAAAGCGCCTTTATCATTAAGCCGTGAGTCAGAGATGTACCAAGCGCTGGTCGTTGGTCTACGTGATTATGTCAATCTTTCGGGATTCACTGGCATCATCGTTGGCTTATCAGGCGGTATCGATTCAGCCTTGACCTTGTGTATTGCCGTCGACGCTCTGGGCGCTGATAAAGTCTATGCGGTGATGATGCCGTACGAATATACCTCGCAAATCAGCTTAGAAGATGCGCAAGCACAGGCCCGTCGCTTAAACGTTTCTTATACCGTTTGCCCGATTTTTGATGCGGTTGAAGGCATTCGCCATACCTTAGCGCCACTATTTAACAAGTCTCCTGCTGATACTACCGAAGAGAATATCCAAGCGCGCGCACGCGGTGTGGTGTTAATGGCATTGTCTAATAAATTTGGTCATTTGGTCATCACTACGGGTAATAAATCAGAATTGGCTGTTGGTTATTCAACGTTATACGGTGATATGGCTGGCGGCTTTGATGTGCTAAAAGACGTGTATAAATCACAAGTTTATAAACTTGCTAGCTACCGTAACCGCTTAGAAGATACGCCAGTTATCCCTGAGCGTGTGATTACGCGTCCGCCATCGGCTGAGCTGCGTCCTGATCAAAAAGACCAAGACAGCCTGCCTGACTATGATGTCTTAGATGGTATCTTAATGTCGTATATCGATGAAGATATGGGTTATCAAGATATCGTCGATAAAGGCTTTGATGCTGACTTGGTCGCCAAGGTTATTAAAATGGTTGATAACAGCGAGTACAAACGCTCGCAAGCACCGATTGGCACTAAGATTAGCCATAAAGCTTTTGGTCGCGAGCGTCGTTTCCCACTGGTGAATAAATGGTCAATAAAAGGCTAAGCTTTAACTACTGATTTATCATTACAACCTTTTAGTTATGCTGTTATTTTTTAGATTAACCTCTATTTAAATGACAAACTAAAAGGTTGGATAGATTTAAGTTTTTATATAACTTTATTCAAGTGTTTTATAATTAGCTGGGTGCTTACCCAGCTTTTTTAGTTTTTATTGATAAATAATCTTCGCTATCTGCTACTTGCCCCAAATTTTTATACATAATCTCTTACTTCATCTTATTGCAACTACTGTTTTTAATTTAGCTACCCTACCTATTTTTATCCGAGTCCGTCATGAGTTTGATCACCGCTACTATCTTCCTTCTTTTATTACTTACCTTGAGTGCCTTTGTCTCTGCCGCCGAGATTGCCATCGCTGCTGGTCGCAAGATTAAGCTCCAAATCATGGCAAAAGAAGGCGAAGTCCGCGCCCTTGATGTCCTGCATATGCAAGAAAATCCTGGTGGATTTATTACTGTGGTGCAAGTTGTGCTGAACGCCGTCGCCATTTCAGCCGGTGCGGTTGGTGAGTCCGCCATTAGCCCTTATTTGCAGCTGCTCATCAAGCATGAAGCGGCGGCATCTATCATCTCATTCGTCCTTATTACAGTTTATTTTCCCTACTTGCTGACTTGATGCCTAGGCGCTTGGCGATGTCTAATGCAGAAATCTTTGCTGTGCGACTGGTACGCCCTATGATGGCGTTGACTTTTATTTTTAAGCCGGTTATTTGGGTCTTTGATGGCGCCGCAAACCTTATCTTTGAGCTTTTTGACATATCAACCATTCGCCAAGATGATATTACTCCAGAAGATATCTATGCGGTAATGGACGCTGGCGCTGAAGCTGGTGTGCTCAAAAAACAAGAGCACCATTTGATCGAAAATATCTTTGAGATGCAAGAGCGTACCGTCACTTCAGTGATGAATCCGCGTGAGCATATCGTCTATTTTGATAGCAAGACCAGTACAGAAGAAGTGGTCGAGGTGATGATTGCGCAGCCGCATAATAAGTTTTTGGTCTGTGAGGAAGACGATTTAGAACAAATTATCGGTTATGTAGAGTCGCGCAGTTTTTTAGCCTTGGTACTTAACCAACAAGAGGTTAGCCTAACTGACAAAGCGCTATTAAAACCGGCGTTATTTGTACCCGATACCTTGTCTTTGTTTGAAGTCTTAGAGATGTTTAAATCGACCGGCGCTGACTTTGCCGTTATCGTTAATGAATATGGCTTGGTAGTTGGCGTCATTACCCTACGCGATGTGATGAGTATTGTCATGGGTGAGCTAGTGACCGTTGAAGAGCAGCCTATCGTGCAGCGTACGGATAACTCTTGGCTTATCGATGGTATGACGCCGATTGAAGACGTCATTCGGGCGCTAGATATTGTCAATTTACCGCGCAGTCAGAACTATGAAACCATCAGCGGCTTTATGATGTATATGCTGCGCAAAATTCCTAAAAAAACCGATACCATCGAATATGCCAATTATCGTTTTGAGATTATCGCTACTGATAACCTTAAAATTACCCAGCTACTCGTCACCAAACTTGAAGAAACGGTTAAGTAAAAAGAGCGGTTCAAATTTAATATTTTATAATTTGATTTAGTATTCGCTTAATGCTTTAACAGTCAATTAATAACAAGCTCAAAATTAGGCACGCGCGCCAAATATTGCCGTGCCGACGCGCACCATGGTCGAGCCATTGGCAATGGCTTCACCCATGTCACCACTCATGCCCATGCTCAGCGTATCCCACTGCGGTAACTCTGGATGCTCAATCTTGATATCTTCAAATAACTGCTTGGTTCGAGCAAAGGCATCGGTATTGGCTTTTGCCGGAATAATCATCAGACCACGCAATTGCAAGCGTTCGTAATGTTTAATGGCAGTTATCAACTCAGGTAACTCGGCTGGCAAACAGCCGGACTTGCTGTCTTCATTATCGATATTGACTTGTATCAGAACATTAAGAGGCGGTAGTTCAGCTGGGCGTTGCTCATTAAGACGCTTAGCAATAATCTCGCGCTCCAGCGTTTGCACCCAATCAAAATGCTCAGCAATATCACGCGTCTTATTACGCTGAATGCTGCCAATATAATGCCAAATGATAGATTCGCATTCTGGCTGTTCTCGTAAAACTTGTATTTTTTCAAGCGCTTCTTGCAGATAATTTTCACCAAAATCGTGCTGCCCCTGCCGCGCTAATGTCGCAACCATCTCAGCAGGCTTGGTTTTAGATACCGCCAGTAAAGTGACTTCATTATGCTGCCTTGGCGCTTGGGCACACGCCTGCGCCACCTGTTTATTAACCTGCTGCCAACTTTCAATTAGATTTATATTCTCGATGTTATCTTCCTCATTTTGCGTATCAAATGCAGTCACAACAGTAGGAATATTATTTTTATGGGTTTGCTTAGAGATATCGTTCATAAAAGGCTCACAGGGATAAAGGATGCTATTGTCTTAGATCATTATTTTTATAAGTCATTTTAACTTTTGATAAATACTCTTTTAATAGAGAAATAATAAATCAATATTCATAAAACCAACAATTACTGAACTATTTTTGCATTTTATTTATATAGTAGATGGTTAAGTAGCTATAGTCTTGTTATGATATTGTTACATGGTCTAACATTTACTACTAAAGACAGTAGTAATGGTAACAAATACAGCGAAGATCAACATATTTTTAAGATGATTGGCTTAGATGGCGTTATAGAATAAGTATTCGTTATACATTCTATACGCTTTTTGGCTCACCCTTATTTATTGATAGGAATATCCGATTATGGCTGAAAAGAATAATTTAAACATCGAAGACTTGCTGCGCTTTACGGTCAAGCATAAAGCCTCAGATTTACATATTTCAGCCGGTATGCCAGCGATGATTCGTGTCGATGGTGAGATGACCCGTATCAATATGCCAGAAATGAGCCACCAAGTCGTGCATCAGCTGATTTATGACATCATGAATGATAAGCAGCGCGCCGACTTTGAAGAGTTTTTTGAGACCGATTTCTCTTTTGAGATTCCAAATTTAGCGCGCTTTCGTGTTAACGCCTTTAACCAAAATCGCGGTGCAGGCGCGGTCTTTCGTACCATTCCCTCTAAAGTTCTCACCATGGAAGACTTGGGTATGGGCGAGGTTTTCAAACGTGTTTCCGACTTTAAACGCGGCGTAGTATTGGTTACAGGTCCGACGGGTTCAGGGAAGTCTACCACGCTGGCGGCCATGATTGACTATATCAATGAAACTCGTAAAGAGCATATTTTAACCATTGAAGACCCGATTGAATTTGTCCACGAGTCTAAAAAGAGCTTGATTAACCAACGTGAAGTCCACCGCGACACCTTAGGCTTCGAGCCTGCGTTGCGTTCTGCGTTACGTGAAGATCCAGACGTTATTCTTGTTGGTGAGCTTCGTGACCTTGAGACTATTCGCTTAGCCTTGACCGCCGCTGAAACAGGGCACTTGGTTTTTGCTACTTTGCACACCAGCTCAGCGGCAAAAACCATTGACCGCGTGATTGATGTCTTCCCTGCTGCTGAAAAAGACATGGTTCGAGCGATGCTTTCAGAATCATTGCAAGCGGTTATCTCGCAAACCCTTTTGCGTCGTCAAACCGGCGGACGAATTGCCGCGCATGAGATTATGCTAGGCACGCCTGCTATTCGTAACTTGATACGTGAAAACAAAATCGCCCAGATGTACTCCTCTATTCAGACGGGTGCTGGTGATGGCATGATTACCCTTGACCAAACGCTTAAAAACCTTGTCTCAAAAGGTACTATTAGCAAAGATGTTGCACGTCCTTATGCTAAGCAGCCTGAGGCGTTTATTTAGTACTGTTTTTCAAAGTATTAAACCTTTATAACACTAAGTTTTGATAACATTACAAATTGACAATCATAGATTTTTAATCGGCTTTATTCATTTTTAATGGTCGTTATTGGCAGTCTTTAAAAGTTTATTGAAGCACCTTTTAATCTATATATTCCAAGTGTAGGTACGTTATGGACATTGATAAACTTTTACAGTTAATGATCAATAAAAACGGCTCTGACCTTTTTATTACCGCTGACGTTGCGCCATCTATGAAAATCAATGGCAAAATTTTGCCCGTGGGCAAAACGCCATTAACGGCTGAGCAAACCATGAGATTGGTTAAAGGCGTGATGACGCCAAGCCAACAAAAAGAATTCGACGAAACCAATGAGTGTCAGTTTGCGATTACAGACCAAGCTCAGCAAGCGCGTTTTCGGGTTAGTGCTTTTATACAGCGCGACATGGCGGGGATGATTTTACGGAAAATTGAGAATAAAATCCCAACGGTTGAAGAGCTGCGCCTGCCACCAGCGTTAAAAGAGCTGGCGATGAAAAAGCGCGGTATTATCTTGCTGGTTGGTGCAACGGGTACCGGTAAATCCACCACCCTTGCGGCAATGATTGGGCACCGTAACCAGAACTCACACGGTCATATTATTACCATCGAAGATCCTATCGAGTTTGTCCATAAGCATCGCGGTTGTATCGTTACTCAGCGTGAAGTCGGTATCGACACCCACTCTTTTGAAGCGGGGCTGAAAAACACCTTACGCCAAGCGCCTGATGTAATTTTGATTGGCGAGATTCGTAACCGTGAGGTCATGAGCTACGCGATTCAATATGCTGAGACCGGGCACTTGGTCTTTGCCACCTTACACGCCAATAACGCCAACCAAGCCATTGACCGTATTATTCACTTCTTTGAAACCAGTCGCCATAATCAGTTGTTTATGGATTTATCGCTGAACTTACAAGCCATTATCGCCCAGCAACTGATTCCAACGCCTGATGGCAAAGGACGCCGCGCTGCTATTGAGATTTTATTAAACTCACAGCTAATTAGTGACTATATCCGTAAGGGTGAGGTTCATGAAATCAAAGATGTAATGACGCGCTCACGCGAGAGTGGTATGCAGACCTTTGACCAAGCGCTGTTTGATTTGTATGAACAGGGCGAAATCACCTATAAAGAAGCCATTCTGCACGCCGACTCTCCTAATGATTTGCGCTTAAAAATCAAATTGAGCAATAAAAATGGCACCGCCAATTTAGATGAAGGCGCTGATAGTTTATCGCTAGATATTACTTAGCTTTATATTACTTAGCTTGATCCTACTTATTAACTTATTCAGTATTTTCCATAAAAAAGCCCTCATTGAATCTGAGGGCTTTTTTATGGCTTTAAAATTAGCAGTATCAGCTATTCTTTTGAAACGCTTATTTTGCGTTGTCTTTACAAGCCTGATTATCACAAATACCGTAGAGCACTAAAGAATGACCCGATAGCTTAAAGCCATGCTCTGCCGCTACTTTGGTCTGCTCTTCTTCGATGATTTCATTATGGAATTCGATAATCTTACCGCAGACATCGCAAACCAGATGGTCGTGATGCTCTTCTTGGGTAATCTCAAATACCGATAGATTGTTTTCAAAGTTATGACGCTCAACGATACCCGCTTGCTCAAACTGCGTCAGCACGCGATAAACGGTGGCGAGACCCACATCCTCACCTTGCTCAATCAGCGCCTTGTACACCTCTTCTGCACTCATATGATGCAGCTCTGCGCTTTCAAGCAGCTCTAAAATTTTGATACGCGGTAACGTTACTTTCAAACCCGCTTTACGTAAATCTTGATTGGTAAAAGAAGCCATAATATCCCTTCTGACTATGAAAGTCTTAGCAAATAAATTCAAAAAACACGAGTTAAAAATCATTAATCATGAGTAATAATAGCGGATAAAAAAACATCAACCATAAAAACCTAGCCACTCTTAGGCGAATTTCTAGAGCAATTTTTTATAAAAATTTGACGCCAAGTCTATGAATTTAAAATATAAATAATAAATACCGCCAGATAGCGTTTGGTAAATAATGTCGTAAGTGGTAGGCAATTGCAAGTAAATGACGTATCATTTGTCCAAGATTGCCTGCAAGACCAGCCTTATCGGTTCTTAGCTGCGCCTAACCCATTTTTTATGAGTCATCTTACCATGATAAAGACATTGAATTTTCGTTCGTTAAGCTCTGCAAGCGCAGTACGCAAGATTGCCATTACCAGTATGCTTAGTGCCGCTGTCGCTATGTCTGGCTGCTCATTACTAAGTGTGTATAAGATTGATTTGCCACAAGGTACCGCCATTACCCAAACCCAAGCACAAAAACTACAAGTGGGTATGAATCAAAATCAGGTACTTTATATTCTTGGCAGTCCGGCAATTAAAGATACATTAGAGCCTAAACGCTGGGATTATATTTACGATTATAAAGCAGGGACAGAAGGTCGCCGCAAAGGTATCGCCGATGTTAAAAATGCCAGCCAGCATTTAATTGTCTATTTTGATGATAATGGTATAGTAACTCGTATCGAAGGTATCGACAGCTTACCGGCATCGTAAATCTGCTCGAAAACCATAACGACTAGCTAGCAAATCATAGCGACTGATGGTTAACCCCGAGATTTATTTTTGCGCTGAGACATAGGATCAGCGCTTAAGCTGCGATATACCTCTACCCGATCAAAAGGCTGCAATATATAATTTAGTGGCTGCTTTTGTGCATATACCCCGACACGCCAACGCTTAGCCGTTGGCGTCGTCATATCAGCCACTTGTTCGCACCATTTTGCCAGCTCTTCAAACTGTGTCAGCCAACCCACTTGCGCCAATACCTCATATAGAGTAGTACCTTGACTGACTTGGACGGTTAGGTAATGCTGACGCTCTGCTTCTTCGGCATACGCCAGATATACCGTCATCAAATTGCTTTGTTCAGCTTGAGACATATTAACGTTAGCTTCACTGTTGCTAGCTTCACCGTTATCAGCTTCACCGTTATCAGCAGCATGGTTATTAGCAGCGTTCATTAGCTTAGCCACTGCATCACCCAGCCGATTAACGCTAACAGTAATGCTAGAGGCACAATCAAGCGTATCGCCACCCGCCATAAGTTATAAAAAGCTTCATTGCCAAAGTTTAAAGACTTACGCAAATGGCTGATTTTCATCTGCCAACCGGCAAAAACTGACAGTAATAACACGGCGATACTACTGATAATCACCAAAATGCCAACCAGCCAATTGGTCGGTATCGCAACTACTAGCAGCAGGGCTAGCACAAAGGTTAATAGCACACTGACCAGCAAGCCAAATTTATGCGCCAATTGCTGCGTACTATAGTGTAGTAAATAGCTGGCCACAAACAATACGCCGACCCAATATAGTAACTGCCCAATCGGTGGCAATGCCATACCGCTGATAAATAAGGCGACAACACCAACCACCAGCTGTAATATCCAAATCGGTAGGACAAGCTTAGTTGCCCGATATTCTTGCGTAGCATGATGACGAGAAGATCTTTGGGCGTTATGATTATCCACCCCGACCGCAGTAACGGCTTGCTTGCTGACTAAATGCTGACCAAACCAATATAAGCCAGTACCTGCACCCACACTGACTAACGCCAAGGCAACAGCACGTGCCCACTCGCTTAAGCTGACATCGGTCATCGCAAAAGCAACATTTGGTAAACCGTTTGCTACTCCTAGCAGTAAGCCAATCAGCATTAAACCCAAGCCAATCGGTAAAGGAGCGACGCCCAGTAAGCTTAATAAGACAGCAATGACCATTAAGCCTGCGGCAATGGCAAAGCTTGGTACATCAGGCGCGCTATTTAATTCGGTTAGAGCGGCTAAAATCCCGCTGCTCGCACCAGATATGACCAGCGCTGCAATAATAATAGACACCAATGCGGCGAGCCAACCAAAACCGCGCCATAAAGAGCTGGCATCTGCCTCGCGCGTAAGCTTTTGCATACCCGCTAAAGGCGCCTCGGCACTACGATAGGCCAAGGCAATCTCAGCATACACGACCGGTAATGAGACCAGCACCATTGCTAATAGCCAAAGCAACCAGAAATCGATCTCACCTATGGATGCTGGCGCAAACCAACGAAACAGTAGTAGCGGTAACAGCGCGGCGATAAAGTAAGAAGCATAGCGAATCATCATAATTTAAATCCAAGCGATTCAAAGTGAATAACATTTAATGATATTTAATGATATAAAGCCCTGATAAACGCCGATATTTTTTCTATTAGCTTTATATACAGGCGACTTATTTAATACAAGTTTTATAAAAGATTATGCAAATTATATAAGGACTGACAGTTATAAAAAAACCCCGAAATCGGGGTTTAATAGCTAAAGCATAACGGCTGCATGAAAGTACATAAGTTAGTATTTCATTTAAACATGCAACAAATTAGTGGATAGCACTCACATAATCTGACAAGATGCGAATATCGCGATCAGACAGTTTTGACGCAACGGTTTGCATCATACCCATCTCGCCTTCTTTTGCTGCATCGTTGACACGTTTTTGCTCATCGCTGTCGATATCATCTACACGACCAGCCGCACGGAAAAGCTTTAATTGAGTGGCGATATATTCAGCATGCTGTCCACCTAAACGTGGAAATGCAGCCCAAGCGTTACCCGCTGCATCTGGACCATGACAACCTGCACAACCGATGACACCGCGTGTCTTATCACCGCCTAAAAACAGCTTAGTCGCTTCTTGTGTGGTTGCAGGATTACCGAATGCCACACCCCAAGGTTTTTGGCTCGCATAATATCCTGACACGTTCGCCAAATCTTGCTGAGATAAATTGGCAACTTGTGATTGCATGATACCGTTTTTGCGATAGCCTGATTTAAAATCAACCAATTGTTTGTATAAGTACTTCACGTTTTGACCGCCAAGATTTGGCTGGGCTGGTATAGGACTCACACCATTAACACCGTGACAAGCAGCACAGACCGTTTCGGCGACTTGTTTACCAGCGTTAAGATCATATTCAGGAACAGTGATAGCAGCTTGTACGCTGAAACTTGCAACACATAAGCTGGCGGCAGCGATTAACTTTTTCATTGATACAAATCCTACTAACTCGGCGTAAGCATTATCTAGCATGATTGTATTATTTAAAGACGAAAGATATACAGAGCCATCATTTAGCCAGCTAAGCCATATATTCTGCGGTCTTTATCACAAGCAGCCCGAAAGTACTTACTAATATCAGGGTTTATTTTGGATTATTATAGCAAGACTTTTTACTATTTGCCTACTTAATCGTAGCATTGGGTATTTTTTCTATTCATATCCTAATCACCTGCTTCATAAAAACAAAAAAGCGCAACAGGTCTAGCAACCTTGCGCCTTATATATTTTTATAAACAATGATGGATAGCTTTATAACTTAGGCATGACCTAGGCACGAGTTGAGCGCTATTTACTCATATATTCGATAAGTTTACGGTAATCATCATCGCTGCAATCTGTGCACAATCCACCGGCGGGCATTTGAATCATGCCACTTTTCACCGATTTAATCAGCGCTGGCATGCCCTTTTGTTTGATGAGCTGTTGCCATTTGGCACTGTCGCCTTTTTTAATGGCATTGAGCGCGCCACTATCGTGACAAGCGGCACATGAATTATTATAGGACGTTGCAATATCAGCCGCACTGGCAGTACTTAGCAGCGCCGAACCAATTATGAGCGCGGTTGCCGTACTGGCTAATAAGCGATAGCTTTTGGCAACTGTTGTGGTGATTGAGAACATGGGACACCTCACATCGTTTTTCATTCGCTTAATCAATAATTTTATTAAACGTCTTTCATTCAATCTGTCTTACTAAAGATTGTAACAATATATGTCGTATTAATATATATAAATATAGTTTAGCTTTGTTAAAGGCTGCTGATGAGGCAGAAGACTGCCCTAAGAGCCAATTTACTTGAAAGTCATTTCAAGACTATGTCGCCAATAGGATGTAATTAATATAAGGGTAATAGCCGTTATTTCAATAACTAAGCGCCGTAATAGTATAGAATAGGCGGTATCCTAAAACCCTTATATGATTGAAGTCTTATTTTTGCCGCGCACCTATTCCATACGCTGCTGTAAGCACTGCTTAATCAAAAAACTTTTATTACCGCATCCAATTTTTCAAGATTAATGAGTCACTTATGAGTACCCCGTTCAAAGATGTCGCCGCTGAACACGCGGATTTTAATACCAAAGCCCGTCAACGCATTCAGCAAACTGAATTTCTAATGTCTGCGCCGACTTTTCGCCTTTGCCCGCCTGATGTGGGGCTAGAGATTGCCTTTGCTGGACGTTCAAACGCTGGTAAATCGTCCGCTATTAATGCACTGACCAATCAGCGTCAGTTAGCACGCTCGTCTAAAACGCCTGGCCGCACGCAGATGATTAACTTTTTTAGTATTGGCGATAGTGATAGACGTTTGGTTGATTTACCCGGTTACGGTTATGCGGCCGTACCGCTTGAGATGAAAAAAGAATGGCAGGTTGAGTTAGAGGAATATCTGGTATCGCGCTCAAGCCTTGCAGGTTTGGTGCTGATGTCAGATATCCGTCATCCCCTTAAATTCTTTGATGAGCAAATGCTGCATTGGGCAAAAGATGGTGATCTGCCGGTGCATATCTTGCTGACTAAAGCCGATAAGCTTAAATATGGTGCTTCTAAAAACGCGCTACTGAATACCCGTAAGAGACTGAAGCAATTGGGCTTAAACTGTACCATTCAGCTATTTTCAGCGTTAAGAAAAGAAGGGCTTGATGAATTGGCAGGCGTCATGGGCAACTGGTATGAGTATCAGCTTGATGCCAATAAAATTATTGAATCCTCTTTTGCTTTGCTAGAAGGCGCTGAGCTAGAAGACGCGATTGCAAAGGACGCTGCTCAAACAGGCAATGTTGAGAAAGATAGTGCTAGAAAAGATAGTGCTGAAAAAGACGGCGAGTAAACCTCATGGTTTTCGCCAGTCCTACTTTTTAATCAGTCACGGTTTTTGTCAGTTACAGTTTCAGCCAAAAAGAGTTTATCGCTAACAAAGATAAACTCTTTTTAATTTTTATGACCATCTTTTACCATTTAAACGAATGCTTATTTAAGCACACAATAGCTCAGCCAATGCTTGCGGGGTATCTACTTGATAAGTTGGCTGCTGGGCAGCAAGCTCGCTACTCGACGCCGTACCATAATTGACCGCAATACTGGTCATGCCCAAACGGTTGGCCATTTGAATATCATAAATACTGTCGCCGATAAATACCGCCTGCGAGATTGGCTGCTTGGTATGGTCTAAAATATCGCTCAGCATTTGCGGGTCAGGTTTTGAGCCTGACTCATCAGCGCAGCGCGTGATGGCAAAATAGTGATGACTGTCAGAGCCATCTAATACCCGATCTAAACCCTTTCTTTTCTTACCAGTGGCGACCGCCAGCTGCTTATCTTGCTGTTGTAAGGTTTGCAGCATAGTTTCGATAGGCGCAAAAAACGGCGTACGATGGCTGTTTGGAATATAATAATCCGCATAACTTTGCTGAATCGCTAGCTTCTGCGCAGCGGTTGCTTGCGGGTATAAAATCTCAATGCCATGCATCAAGCTCAGCCCGATGATGTCTTTGACGGCCTGATCGGTGGTGGTAAAGCCATGCACCTCGCCTGCTACGTGCATTGACTCAACGATTAAGCCAATCGAATCCATCAAAGTGCCATCCCAATCAAAAATAATCAGCGTTTTATTGGCTAAGTGATGCTCGGCTGCTAAATCAGAAGTATTGGCTGCTGCTAATGTATGAGCGAGTGCTGCTGCTGTCATGGACTAACCCTTAACGATTCATCGTAAATGGCGGATGTGAAAACGTCACGGTCACTTATTTGGCTAAGACATGCCCTTATAAGTCACTGTGACGTTTGTGTTTCATACTGAATATTAATATAAAAACTGAGAATGGAATATCAGTCCCTTAAGCTTATTCAGGTAGTTTAATGTCTGCTGGTAACCAAGCTACCATCTCATCTGGTAATGGCGCGGTAATGGTCTCATAGCCGGGAATGTCCAAACGCCACGCATGTAAGCACAGACGATGCACGCCAGACTTGTCATGCACATTGTATTTATCATCACCTAAGATAGCATGACCAATATGTGCCAAATGCACGCGGATTTGATGAGTACGACCGGTCAGTGGCTTAGCTTCAATCAAGCTGACTGGCTGATTGGCCAGCATAAAGCGACCATGAACGATAATATCTGTCTGGCTTTCTTTAGCTTGCGCATCTTGTGCATCTACTTTTACGCGGCGCTCACCACTAGCCAGTGTATAGCGCAATAATGGCGCATCGATACGCTGCTCGTTCAGGGCAGGCTGACCTTTGGCGATACATAGATAGTGCTTCTGGATGGTTTTGTCGACCAGATGCTGTTGCAGGGCTTTTAGCGCTGAGCGTTTCTTAGAAATCATCAGCAGACCTGAGGTATCTTTGTCGATACGATGAATCAGCTCTAAGTACTTTTTGCCCGTCACTTCGCGCATGGCTTCAATAACACCAAAATCTAAACCACTACCGCCATGAACGGCGATACCCGATGGTTTATTCAATACGATTAAACCTTCATCTTCGTAGACCACACGTGCCAATAAACTCTTGGCAAATTCGGTACTGATAATAGGTTTATCACGGGTGGCTAGCTGAACAGGCGCAATACGCACCACGTCTTCACGCTGTAATCTGTCATGCGCTTTACAACGTTTATTATTAACGCGCACTTCGTCCGAGCGAATCATTTTATAGATATGGGGTTTAGGCAAGCCCTTTAGACGATTGAGTAAAAAGTTGTCCAAGCGCTGATCATGCTGATGGCGAGTGACTTCAAGGTAGTTGACCTTTTCAAAGTTACTAATTTCGTCATCGGCACTTTGCGGGCGCGTTTTGCTATTAAAGATAGCCGGAGCTTCGTGGATAGGTTCGTCGTTTGTCATTTTGTCGTTTGTCATTTTTAGTTAGGTATTTACATAAAGATTTGCTATAGTTTAGCATGTTGAGCGCCAATTAAGCAGAGGCTGCGACAATAATTCATTGTTGTTACAGACAGTGTAGCGCCATTTTTACTGCTGGTCAGTACTGGTTAGTTAAGCGCTGCCTGCTATAAAATCTGCTAAGCTTGTGTGTTTCATCTGATTTTAAGGGTGTTATATCCCTTGATATACCCTATAATGCCCCATAAATTGTAAGAACAACGCTGACATTTATTAGTACAAAACAGTATTAGTACCAGATAAGTTATCAGCATAAGATTGTTTATCATTACAGAATATTGTGACATTAGACAACATCGCTTTGATAGATTTTTAAAACAATTTTATCAAACGATAACAACATAACATTTACTCACTACCGCATAACCACGACTTACCTTGATAACTATTTATGATCATACATAATTATTTATCATCCAGTCCTTTAGGCGCGCAGATGAGCAAGTATGGGTCGTTTAGAGCCAGAATCGAGCATCATTAACTGATTGTCGATAGCTGCCTGAGTATTGGTGGTCAAACAGAGGACGATAAGTAGAATAGACAAGAGACACCGTGCCGATAAGCCGGTCATTTATTCTGTTTGCCAAGTACGCCCCGCTGATGACGAAAGCAGCGCCACCTAGCTTTGAGATACCCCAGATATATTGACGTTATACCCAAAAGAACGATAAATAAAGAATGACCAATTGCTTCACCTAAAAGGATAACCGCTGCACGGCACTATTTTATACGATAACACTTATATAATAGTCCTTAATGACAGCGATATTATTGCTAGACCTTGATTGTTTACTGTGACAGCACGATGCTTTTTTAGTACCTGTGACCTCTTGACTCTCAGTCATTATCCACCGCCACCCTTACAACGTGCGCTGACCCTCAAACTGGATAAGATGACTGCTAATAAAAGACCACTAACTTGCTCCTGCATTAATCATTAGAACAAGCCTATTCATAATAACTCTATAGATAGTAGCCTTACACCCTATCTTATCTATATGAATGTTACCGACATTAGCATACCTTATCGCTAATACATTTTAGGTCAAAAAGCGATTGCGAAAAGCCCGCGCGCTTAACTGCATTTATGCTTTACGTTCTACCGCTCATTAACGTCTGCTCAGGCTAATTGTATTATTAGCCATACTTGCCACCCTGCCCTAAAGCCTGTCTCGTCGTTGTTCTGCGTACTCATAGGATACCAATATGAAACGCATTTTAATCAACGCTACTCAAAACGAAGAAATCCGTGTTGCCCTTTGTAAAGGCAATCATCTTTACGATTTCGATTTAGAAAACCGTACCCGCGAACAAAAAAAATCCAACATCTATAAAGGTCATGTGACCCGTGTCGAGCCATCGCTTGAAGCGGTATTTGTCGAATATGGCTCACAGCGTCAAGGTTTCTTACCGATTCGTGAAATTTCTGCTGAATATTTAAGCGGCAATCCACGCGATGAAAACATCAAAAAACTGATCAAAGAAGGCGATGAGCTCATCGTCCAAGTTGAAAAAGAAGAGCGTGGTAATAAAGGCGCGGCTTTATCAACTTATGTATCATTGGCTGGTCGTTATCTGGTATTAATGCCTAATAATCCTCGTGGCGGTGGTATTTCACGTCAAATCTCGGGTAAATTGCGCGAAGATATGAAGCGTATGCTGGGCAGTTTGGATTTGCCAAAAGGCATGAGCGTTATCATCCGTACTGCTGGTATTGGCAAAACTCAAGAAGATTTACAGCATGATTTAAATCACTTGCTTAATATCTGGCAAGCCATCCAAGAACAAAATCAAAAATATCCTTCACCGCGTTTGGTGCATCAAGAAGCAGGCGTCGTGACGCGTGCCGTGCGTGATTATCTGCGCGATGATATTGCTGAGATTTGGATCGATAACGAAAACGCTTATATCGAAGCGGCAGGTTTTATCGACGCGGTGATGCCAAAACAAGCTGAAAAGCTACGTAAATATACCGATTATGAGCCGATGTTTTCGCGCTTTAATATCGAAAAACAAATCGAAACGGCCTATCAACGTGAAGTACGTTTGCCATCAGGTGGCTCAATTGTTATCGATCAGACAGAAGCATTGGTATCTATCGATATTAACTCAGCCAAGTCGACCAAAGGTTCAGACGTTGCTGAAACCGCTTATCATACCAATCTAGAAGCCGCCGATGAGATTGCTCGTCAATTGCGTTTACGTGATATGGGCGGCTTGATTGTCATTGATTTCATCGATATGAATGACAATAAGCACCAAAAAGAAGTTGAAAAACGTTTGGTTGATGCCACCAAATATGACCGTGCCCGCGTACAGTTCGGTGATATCTCTAAATTTGGTTTGATGGAAATGAGCCGTCAGCGTCTGCGTCCATCACTAGAAGAATCGACTGGTTATATTTGCCCGCGCTGTCATGGTAATGGCATGATTCGTGATTTACGTTCATTGTCACTATCTATTATGCGTCAAATTGAGCAAATCGCCTTAAAAGAACGTCAAGGTGAAGTACAGGCAGAAGTACCGACTGATATCGCTGCCTTCTTATTAAATGAAAAGCGCGATGCCTTGGTCTACCTTGAGCAAGACAGTGGTACGCGTATTACCATTTTGCCGCATGCACATTTAGAATCGCCAAACTTTAAGCTGCACTTTAACCGTGACGGCTTTGCCCCATCAAGCTATGAGCGTATTACGGATACAGCCCAAGAACATAGCGATTTGGGTTATGAAGTTGACTGGCAAACCGCTGAAAAAGAGCGTCCTGAGCAGCAGCCGACGCGCCAGCCACGTCAAATAGCCGATAACAGCAGTAATAATAACGGTAACAACGGGCAAGTGAATACAAGCGCCAATACCCAGCAAAGTGCGCCGAGCCAGCAGCAGAATACGACCAGTCATAGCAATGACCATCGTAGCAATAACAATGCTAGCAATGTTTCATCAGCACGGGCGCCGCAAACACAAACACAGCCACAAACACAAGCGCCGACACAAAATACGCCTGCTGTTGCGGCTACATCTGCGCCAGTAGCAACCCAAACTGCTCCTGTTGCCAAACCGCAAGCCGTTGCTTGGTTGTCTAATTTATTTGCGCAAGCACCGCAGGCACAGACCACTCATAGCGTCAGTAGTCGTGATGCCGCTGAAGCCATTGAAGCACTGGTCAATACGGGCGCCCAAAGCTTAGGCTCGTTTGGGCAAGTGGATAACAGTGCGCTTAGTGCTAATAATGAAGCCTCAGCAGCGCCACAAGACAATGCTCAGCAAGCTAATAATCAGCCGTCAAACGTTAACGCCAATCGTCAGCAGACGTCTAACAACACAGCTGATGACAATAACGATGCTGAAGAAAGAAGAAGACGTAAGCCACGTAAATCACGCCCTTCTAAGACGCGCCAAAGAAAAGAGCCGTCAGATGAAACGAGTGATAACGTCGCTAGCGATACTACAGACAGCAGCAACAGCAGCATAAGTAGCGCTGATAACAAAGAATCGAACAGCCAAGATAAACGTCAGCAGGATAACAGACGCCCTAACGACCGTAACCGTAATAATCGTCAAGACAACGGTCGCAATGGTAATGAGAGCAACGAAAATAGCAAAGGCAATGAGCGTCATGAACGCACCGACGCTGACGACAAAAACGCCAATGCTGCAGATGAGCAAACTCGTGCTAAGCGTAAATCAAATAGCCAACGTCACTCACGCGGCAAACTTGAGCGCGGTGAGACGTTAAGCGCTGATAATGTACAACAAAATGCTCAGCTAAGCACTAAAGAGGCTAATAATGGCAATGGTAGAAGCCAATCAAGCTCACGCCGCAACCAAGACCCTAACGAAGTTATATTACAGGTCAATGAAGCAGCCACGGAACTCAAATCGCCAGAAGTGGTACATTTATCTTTAGATGACAGTAAATCTGTAACAGCTACTCGCCAAGCGCCTGAAAAGCAAAGCGCTGAGAAAGCTAGCAATGAAGCTGATAAGCAGAAAGCAAGTCAAGAAGACAGCACTCCGAAAAATGTAAATAAGCCGGAAGCTGTTGAGCAAAAAACTGACAGTCAAGCGGCTAAAAACAGCCGTGAATCGGTTGGTAACAGTGAGAAAAACAGTCAGCAAGTTGAAACTGTTAACAGTGATGCAGCTCATCTAGAAGAAGCAAAAATAGCAGAACCAAAAGCAGACCAAGCACAACCAAGCGCTACTGAAGCTAAAGTGCAAATGTCTGACGCTAAGTCTACAGACGACAGTAAAGTCGCCGCTAAAAAAGTTGCTGCTAAAGAAGCAGGGACAGATGAGCAAGCAACGTCTAACAGCAGTGATGTTCAAACTGACCGTCCAGCTGATAGCCAAAAGGTTGCTGAAAGTCAAAAGCCAGTAGATGTCACTGCTGAAAATGAAGTAGCTACAGAGAAAGCTCAGGAAACTGCTTCTGATGTTGCCACTGATGCTAATGCTGACGATGCCAGCAATAGCAAGCAACCAGCGTTTGAGCTTAACCATGACGCCTTGTTTGCTAAGCGCTATGTGACGGCCAATAAGTTTGGTCAAGCCAGCAATGACCCACGTGTGGTACGTCGTCAGCAGGCTCAAACACCGACAACTAAAACGTCGGTCGCTGAAATGCCTCAGGCAAATCAGCAAGACAAGCCAACCGCTGTAAATATGCCAGCTATCCGTGGTACGGTTGGTGAGTTTATCCGTGCGACGCTACCAGAAGCGCAAGCGCGCTTAGCAGCAGAGGGCGTTATCAACTGCTTTAATGCTGCCATTGCCTTGCATGTTGAGCAGGCTCAAGCCGCTACTACTGACGACGACAAGGTTAAAGTCGATAGCAGTAATGAGCCTAAAGTAGTGACTGGCGAAGCTGCCAATCAAGACTTTAACTTTAGCAACTATGGTTATCAGCCTTTAGCAGCAGATTATATCGCCCGCTTTGAGAAGATGACGCAAGCGGTCAGTCAGTTTGCCGCCGCGCAAGGTAAAACAGCCGTTGAACCACGCGCCATTAGCAAACGCGCAAGCAACGACCCACGCGGTCAGCATCCTGACTATCAGGAAGTAGTTGTAGTTACCACTTCTGAAGCGCCTGCAGATGACGCTTTAGCTGCCGACAGCGATGTTGATGTTCATGTAGATGCTCATGTAGATGCCCATAAAGTAGAAGCAAATGCGCTTGCAAATCAGGGTCAGACAGACGATATCAGCGCCGATAGTGAGCAGCTGTTAAAGGTTGAGCAAGCACTAGAAGAAGGAAACGCAGCGCAATCTGATGTTGAAGCAGTGAAGGCGGAAGAAGTCAAAACAGCAGATGCTGAGGTTAAAGATGCTGATTCTGAAACCAGCGTTTCTGATGTTGAGCAAAGCGAAACTGAGCAAGCGCCTGAGCCAACTGAACAAGTATCAGAGCCAGCGACAAAAGAAGAAATTCAGGCGGCGAAATCAAAAACAACCATCGCCAGTTATAAAAACATGATTGAAAATGTGGCTGAGCAGTTGTTGCCACAAAAAGGCATGTTTAATTTAACCACGCCAAAAGTACCTAAGGCGCGCACGCGTAAGCCGAAGACTGAGCATAAGAAGCCAACGCAGGCGGAAAAATCAGAATCTGATGATACTGATAGCGAAAGCTAATCGCCTTTTATAAATAGTCTTTCATAAAATGTAAAAGCCCCAAAGTTGTTAGCAACTTTGGGGCTTTTTTATATCTTGTTTAACATGGCTTTTTGTCAACAGTGCTTATTATAAATACGACCCTTTAGTAGTCAAAACCTTGAAGACTCAGCGTTTTTGAGAATAAGCTTAATGTGCAGAAGACGCGTCTTTATTGCGTATTTTGTTAATCACCGTCAACAGAGCAACGATAGCAGCTCCAATGATAAAGCCAATAACGCCATTTAATAACGCCGTGGTAAAGCTCTCAAAAATGCCCGTTAAATGGGCAATATCTTCAACTTCATGGTGTAAAAAATTAATACCGTGTACCAAGATACCACCACCAACTAAGAACATCGCCAAAGTACCAGCAATCGATAAAAACTTCATCAATTTAGGCGCTGACGCAAATAAAACCTTGCCGACTTTTTGAGTAAACTTGCCGTCTTTCTCCATCATATGTAGGCCCACGTCATCGATTTTAACGATACCGGCGACCAAACCATAAATACCAACGGTAATACCAATGGCTAAAATAGACAGCACTAAGCTGCGCTGTAACAAAGTAGCCGTTGCCGTCGCGCCTAGCGCAATGACGATAATCTCTGCCGATAAAATAAAGTCGGTACGTACCGCCCCTTTGATTTTTTCTTTTTCAAAGGCGACCAAATCGACCGTTTCATCAGCATTGGCTCGCCGGCGCGCATTTTGTTCTTCATCATCAGGTATGGCATGCGGCCAAAAGCGGTGAATAACCTTTTCAGCACCCTCATAAACTAAAAATAGACCACCACACATAAGCAAAAACGTGATTAAAGGCGGGTAAATGGCACTGATAAGGATTGCCGCTGGCACCAAGATAAGCTTATTAATAAACGAGCCTTTGGCGACCGCCCAGACCACTGGCAGTTCACGATTTGCTTTGACGCCGGTGACCTGCTCAGCATTCAATGCCAAATCATCACCCAACACCCCCGCGGTTTTTTTGGCGGCGACCTTAGTCATGACCGACACGTCATCTAATATCACACTGATATCATCAAGTAGGGTTAATAAACTGGCACCTGCCATACGGGCTCCTTAGAAAATTAGAAAGAAAATTAGAAAAATTGTTTTAGTAAATAATTGAGACATAGTTTAATTGAGAGATAGCTTATAAGAAACGGTTATAAATAGTAGCCTACCTAGACATAAGCCGAGATGAAATAGTGCAAATGTATTTTATTTCTCCTCTTGTAACATTTATCAATAAATTGTAGATTTGACAATGCTAAAACTCACCTTTAGTGGTTATTTATAAAAATATGCTAATATGACAGCTATTGCCACTTATCTTTTATTATCAATAAATTGTATATCACCATTGCAATATATCGCCCTGATGACAAAATCTAGTGAATATGCGGCAAGCGTTTACACATTTTTTACTGCCCTTTACTGCCCTCTTTTTTATATCTATATCTTGCTTAGGCACGACTGCCTAAAGGAAACACCCTATGTTTTTACCTTCTTTTTCTAAAACCACTGCTATTCGTGATACATTTTCTCGCAAGCCTTTATCTCGTATGATGATGGGTGCGTTGCTAGTCGTGGTTGCGGCGGGCTGCTCTAATAATGCCGCTGATGCAACCAGTAATACAGGCATCGTCAATAGTGCAGAAGCCAAAGTCAGTACCGCGCAGGTGGCAGCCGATAACGATTCAGCAGTGGTAAAAGCCTTACAAGCCAACCTAAAAGCTTCAGGCATTGAAGAAAACATTCTTTCAGCCGTACCAACGGACATGAAAGATATTTACTGGGTAACGGCATCGGGCTTACCGTCTTTCTTTACTGATAAATCTGGTAAACATATTATCCAAGGGCAAATCATCGCCGTTGGTGCAGAAGCGCCGGTTGATATCAGTGGCGCTTTGGTTGCCAAAACCGCGCAAGATGCGCTGAAAGCGGTCGACAAAAAAGACATGATTATTTATCCTGCTAAAGGCGAAACTAAATCTGTCGTTTATTCCTTTACCGATGCCGATTGTCCTTATTGCACCAAGCTTCATGAAGAGATAGATGACATCAATGCGCGTGGTATTGAAGTGCGTTATTTGGCATGGCCGCGCAGCGAAGGCAGCATTCCAAAGATGGAAGCCATCTGGTGTAGCGAAGACCGTAATGCGGCGATGGATCAGGCAAAAATGGGCGCTAACGTCCAAGCCCCTAGCTGTAATAGTCCGGTAAAATCGCAAATCGAGCTTGGTATGGCGCTGGGCGTTCGTGGTACCCCCGCTATCTTTACCGAGTCTGGACAGCAAATCGGTGGTTATTTACCAGCTGCACAATTGGCACAAACAGCGATTGATGCCAGCTAGTCGTTTGCCCTGATATTATTGACTTTGGCGACAGTGAGTTTGGGTAGACGCCACAAGCGCTTGTCGGTATGATACGATAAAGCGCTTGGCGATATTAGTCGTATATTTTTACACCGTTCTTCCTTATATCAGCACTCTTTATATCAACCCTTTTATATCAGCGTTTTTATGTAATAGCCTGTATAGAAGCATTCTTATCCAACTCTATAATCTCTTGAGGATACTGTGAGCAAATCCATCAAACTAGCGATACTTGGTCTCGGCACCGTCGGAACGGGCGTGATCAACCTAATCAATGATAATTTAGCTGAGTTAAAACGCCGTAGCGGACGCGATATTGTGATTACCGAAGTCGGTACCCGTCGTCAGCGCGATGATATCGACCCGAACATTATTCAAAACAGTGACTTGATGGCAGCCGCTGCCAGTGACAATGTCGATATTGTCATCGAAGTGATTGGCGGTACGACGCTGGCTAAAGACGTGATTATGCATGCCATCAAAAACGGTAAACATGTCGTCACCGCCAATAAAGCGTTGCTCGCTGAACACGGGAATGAGATTTTTGCCTTTGCGGAAGCCCATAACGTACATGTTGCTTATGAAGCAGCAGTGGCAGGCGGTATCCCAATTATTAAAGTCATGCGCGAAGGCCTTGCTGCCAATAAAATTGAGTGGTTAGCAGGTATCATTAATGGTACTGGCAACTTTATCATGACCGAAATGCGTGATAAAGGTCGCCCGTTTGCCGACGTATTGACCGAGGCGCAAGAGCTTGGCTATGCTGAAGCCGATCCGACTTTTGATGTTGAAGGCATTGATGCTGCTCATAAACTAGCGTTACTTGCCTCTATTGCCTTTGGGATTCCACTACAGTTTGATAAAGTTTACTGTGAAGGTATTACCGCTATTACTTTGCAAGACGTCAACTACGCTGAAGAGCTTGGCTATCGCATCAAGCATCTAGGCTTTGCTGTACGCCGTGAAGGCGATGGCTCAGGTGACAATAGTACGGCTGGTATTGAGCTGCGCGTCCACCCGACGCTTATTCCACAAAATGCCCTACTTGCCAACGTCAATGGCGTCAAAAATGCGGTACTGGTCAACTCTCACCCGCTTGGACAAACGCTATATTGCGGCGATGGCGCCGGTGCCGGTGCTACCGCTTCTGCGGTGATGGCCGATGTGATGGATTTGGTTCGTGTTCTTGGTAGTAAAGATAGCAACAATGAAAGCACGAATGGTCACCATGTCCCACATTTAGCCTTTATCCCAGAGCAATTATCAGACACGCCTATCTTGCGCGCTGAGCAAATGATTACCGGTTATTATCTGCGTGTGCATGCGCATGACAATCCTGGGGTATTGGCTGATATCACGCGCATTTTGAGTGACGCGGGTATCAATATCGATGCCATTTTACAAAAACCTGCCCATAAACTTGGTCAAGTGCCGGTAATTATCTTGACGCTACCTGTGGTTGAAAGTCAGATGAATATTGCCATTGAAAAAATCGAAAAGCTCGATACTATTACTGATAAAGTAGTGCGTATCCGCTTAGATGAGCTGGCGTAATTTATCCAGCGCTTAAGCTGTATAACTCATTAAGCCAGACCGCTATTAGTCACTAAGCGGATGGCTTTAGCTTAACTGTTTTATTTTAATGATGAAAAATAGCACTTTCGTTTCAAAACCTAAAAGGGAAGAAGAATAATGTCAAATGATGCAATTGTAATTTTAAACGGCGCACGTACTCCAATGGGCGGCTTTCAAGGCGCACTTAAAGACATGAGCGCCACAGAATTGGGCGCTGCTGCTATTAAAGCCGCTGTTGAGCGTTCAGGCGTAAGCGTTGATAATATTGATGAAGTCATCATGGGCTGTATCTTGACCGCCGGTCTAGGCCAAGGCCCTGCTCGTCAAGCCATGCGTAAAGCAGGTCTAAATGATGCAACGGGCGCCGTTACCATTAATAAACTTTGTGGTTCAGGTCTAAAAGCGGTCATGCAAGCGCACGATGGTATTAAAGCGGGCAGCTTTAACGTGGCAGTTGCAGGCGGCATGGAATCAATGACCAATGCGCCTTATATTATGCCAGGGTCGCGCGGCGGCTATCGCATGGGACATAAAGAAGTCAAAGACCATATGTTCTTAGACGGTCTAGAAGATGCTGAAACAGGTAAGCTGATGGGTCAATTTGCCCAAGAAATGGCCAATGAAAAAGGCTATACGCGTGAGCAAATGGATGATTTTGCCATTGAGTCGCTTAACCGTGCGTTGACAGCCATTAAAGACGGTCATTTTAAAGATGAAGTCACCCCAGTTACTTTCAAGACCCGTAAAGGCGAGCAAAGCGTCGATACTGATGAGCAGCCAGCCCTTGCCAATGCTGATCGTATTCCTACTCTACGCCCAGCTTTCGCCAAAGACGGTACGATTACCGCGGCAAACGCCAGCTCAATCTCAGACGGCGCTGCAGCTGTTGTGATGATGAAAGAGTCACAAGCAAAAGAGGAAGGCTTAGATTATCAAGCACGCATCGTAGCCGCTGCTTCTAACTCACGTCATCCAAGCGAATTTACCATTGCTCCAGTTGGCGCGATTGGAAAAGTATTGGACAAAGCAGGCTGGTCAGTTGCTGATGTAGACCTATGGGAAATCAACGAAGCATTTGCGATGGTAACGATGGCTGCGATGGATGAGCTCAACATCGAGCACGCTAAAGTCAACGTTGAAGGCGGCGCTTGTGCCCTTGGTCATCCAGTAGGCTGTTCAGGTGCGCGTATCTTAGTGACGCTTATCAACTCGCTAAAACGTACGGGCGGCAAAAAAGGCGTCGCAACCTTATGTATCGGTGGCGGTGAAGCCGTTGCTGTAGCGATTGAACTGGCTTAATTTTAGGCTATTTGAACTTTTAACTTCTTAAATTTTAGCGCCTTAAAAAAGTTTAAGACATTAATATTAAGTTAATAGTTCTAAGCATTAACTGATTTTCTTAATATTTAAAAACCGCATGGCTTTTGGTTATGCGGTTTTTTTACGCTTAAAATTTACAAATCACGAAAATTTGTTTATTGCTGTAAGAAAGCCTTAACTTAAATTTATATAGTGATAGTGAGTTTTACAGCCTATTACACGCAATTACCTCAAGTGCACACTTTGCTACCTTGCTCATATATCTCATTGAAAACTGCACTGTTACGATATGAACAAGTTGATGGAAAGGCTATTTACTAGAGTTGTTAATTAGATTGATAACTTAGCTATCCACTAGAGCCGTCTTGGCTTAAGACAACAACTTACCAGTTTCTCAGTAATGCGATTTTTATCGCATTTTATTTTAAAACAATAATTACTAATTTATTTAAATAAAATTTACTCATATAAAAGGAAGATAATAATGAGCCAACTAATTCGTTTAAGAGATATTCAAGCGACTCACCGTGACCTTATCGGTGATGACTATTATGACCCAACAGGCAAAACGGCCTATGGCGTCAATGAAGAAAAAATCGGTAAAATCGAAGGCGCTTTAGTAGAAGATACTACCGGTCGCATTCGTTATCTAATCGTTGATGCAGGCGGTTGGTTTAGCTCAAAAGAAGTATTGGTACCAGCAGGTCTAGCGCGTATCGTTGGTGATGATGTCTTTTTTGATAGCCTAACGCAAGCGCAAGTCGAAGCGATGGAAGTATACGATCACGACTATCAATACAGCTATAAAGAGCAGTATGAAAAAGATCGTCAATCATTTGTGGCTGATAGCATTCCAGAAGCTGAGCGTATGGAAATTGCAGACCATGCCTACAACGCCCCAAATACGCTAGAGCTCCTAGAAGAGCGCTTGACGGTCAATAAAGACCGTATCGTAGCAGGCTTGGTAAAAGTCGGTAAGCATGTGGTGACCGAAGAGCGTAATATCGACGTCGAGCTAGAAGAAGAGCACGCTAATATCCAGCGTACCAATGTAGATCGCCCAACAGACCGCCGTATCGGCGATATTGATGGCAACCAAACCGTGGAAGTTGAGTTAGAAGCGGAACGTGCACGCGTTAACAAAGA
Organism: Psychrobacter sp. CMS30; assembly: GCF_904846565.1. Taxonomy (NCBI): domain Bacteria; kingdom Pseudomonadati; phylum Pseudomonadota; class Gammaproteobacteria; order Moraxellales; family Moraxellaceae; genus Psychrobacter; species Psychrobacter sp. CMS30. The sequence continues at coordinate 203,610 of NZ_CAJHBF010000001.1, forward strand.
AACTTATGTCTCTGAAGAAGTAAATGTCGGTAAGACAACCGAGCGTCATACTGAAACGATTGCTGAAACCATTCAACGCGAAGAGTTAGATATCGATGGTGATGGTAACGTGGTTGACCGCGATGGTAATCTTTTTGACCGCGATGATATCACTGCTGAAGATGTACGCCGCGCTCGTGGTATGTAATAAGCAATTCTTTCGCATAGTTCCACCATCTTTGATAAGCAATTCTTCATAAGATGCATACCTACTATGTGACCGTAATTAGCAGCTGAGTGTTATGCTCAGTAGATAAGACCAGAGCTCGCCTCTGGTCTTTTTTTATACCTATTTATTATATCTGCCCATAAGGAATATGACCATGAACGCCGACGACAATGACATGAAACAGCAGCAAATTAAGCAAGATGCACACTTAGCAACAACGAATACTTCTTCTTTAGATAGAATAGCCAACCATAGTGGTGAGAATAAATTACCCGCGCCTGATTTAGCTACACCTGACTTATCTACTTCCTCACCTACTTCTAAGTCTAATCAGCAGCAAGCACTAATGGGCAGCGGGCAAGATGGTTTATCCAATAATTCAGCAAACAATTTGACAAATAATCTAGAAGACACAAAAAACGGTGGTTATCTAGAACTATTAGAAGAACGTCCTGTCATTAACAAAGAACGCTTGGATGTCGGCAAAGTAACGGTCACTAAGCATACGCGCACAAAAACCATCGACGTACCTATTGAATTGGTAGAAGAATATATTACTGTACGCACTGATTATTATGATGCAGAAAGTCAGGATTTATTATCAGGTAAATACGATGATAAAGACATATTACGTCACGTGGAGCCATCGTTAGATAGCAGAGCTGTTATAACAATCAATGGCAAACAGATTGAGATGGGCGCTGAGCCAATTGAGATTATTTTATCGCGTCAAGTGGCGACGATTACCAAAGATACTCATGTGATTCAAGAAGTGGAGATTAATAAAACCACCCATACGCATACCGACAGCATTCAAGTAGAAGTTAAGCATGAAGAGCTAGATGTTACCGAAGAAGGTTTTTTAGCCCATGAACGTGAACATAGTACATCGTATAAAGAGTAGACTTATATAAAATCGAGCATTTATCCTAAGAACTTCAAAAGCGAGACCAAAAAAAGCAACGTCAGCGTTGCTTTTTTTATAAGGTTTTATCTAAATTTAATCAGAAAAAACCTAATGTTATCAATCTACTTTTATACTGCTTATTCTACAGTTGCAGCATCTTCGGCTTTCTTACACTCATACGTGCTGACATTGGTTGCATCTGCACCCGCCGTACGCATCACACCTGTTTCGCGCTCTTTATGAGCCACGCGCCACTGTATAAAGCCTTCACCACCATTGATGGCAGTTTTTGCTTCAAACACTTCAGGGTTAGTCGCATCGTTGGTTTTCATTAAAGTCGCTGTTCCTTGGGCAGTCGCAAGAATGACCTGATTATCAGTATCTTTATACGTCGCTTCAACGGCGAGTGCAGGTGAACATGAATAACTTATTTGATTGACGCCAGTATTAACAGAAGCGATCGTATCATCTTCTACGTCGCTGGCAGGCGCATCTACCACCACATCACTAGGCTCGGCAGGATCAGCAGACATGGGTACAGACTGCTCTTCACTGATACTGTCTTCTAGACTCGGCTCTGTCTCTTGCTGTTGTTGACAAGCGCTAAGCGTCATGGCACCAGCCAGTAAACTGGTTAGGACGATAGAGGTACGCAATTTTTTTAATAATTCTACATTCATCACACTCTCCCAAATAAAGATGTTAAACACTATAGCGCGCCCGTAAATTCACGCCTATGTTGGATTTGTAATTAATCGCCAAAAAGACACTGATACTTTTATAATTGTAATTCTCATACTCATACTCATACTCATACTAATTATTCGATATAAGTACTAAGGCTATATCTATAAAAAAAAGCCCCTATCTATTTTAGATAGGGACTTTTTATCATAACTTAACAATGGTTGATTATCAATGTTTAGATTTTACCATGGCATTGTTTATACTTCAGTCCTGAGCCACAAGGACACGGGGCGTTACGACTGATATTCATACCAGCGTATGGGTCTGGCTCATTTGCACCACCACTACCCGCCACAGCGCCTGCTGCGGTCGCACCAGCAAGATTGCGGTTTTGTGCAGCGGCTCTATCGGCGCCGCTATCCATATTGTCAATATCGCTGTGCTCAAACTGCATTTGCATTTGTGCCGCATTTTCACGCTGCTGCGCTTCTAATGCTGCCAGCTCTTCTTTGGTCGGGATATGTACGCGTGATAAATCTTGTACCGTCTCAGATTTAATTGCCCCAAGCATCATTTGGAATAATTCAAACGACTCACGCTTATATTCTTGCTCAGGGTTTTTTTGTGCATAACCGCGCAGATGAATACCTTTACGCAGCTGATCCATTTGGGTTAAATGCTCTTTCCAATGCTTATCTAGGCTTTGGAGCATAAAGTGACGCTCAAGCTGGGCGGCATCTTTTTCGCCCATTTGCTCACGGCGGCTATGATAACGATCCAATGCCGTTTGGATGATTTTGGCACGTAAGCCTTCTTCATCTAGGCGGCGATCTTCATCGAGCCAATCGTTAATTGGCATCGCAATCTTGAATTCGTCTTCAAGCTCATCTTCTAAACCATCGATATTCCACTGGTCATCGATAGAGCCCGGCGGGATAAACTGGTTAATCATGGCATTATAGACTTCGTGATGCATGACTTCGATGGCTTCTAACAAATCCAGCTCTGCCAGTAAATCATCACGCTGGCTATAGATGACCTTACGCTGCTCATTGGCGACGTCATCGTATTTCAACAGGTTTTTACGGGCATCGAAATCGCGGCTTTCTACTTTACCTTGGGCGTTTTCAATCGATTTAGAAACCATTTTATGCTCAATGGCTTCATCTTCTTTAAGACCCATGGCGCGCATCATATTAACAACGCGGTCACCAGCAAAGATACGCATCAAGTCATCTTCAAGCGATAAGAAGAAGCGCGACATCCCTGGGTCACCTTGACGACCGGCACGACCACGCAGCTGGTTATCAATACGGCGTGATTCATGACGCTCAGAGCCGATAATATGTAGACCGCCAGCGGCAACGACTTGGTCATGCTTAACTTGCCATTGGGCTTTTAGGCGCGCCATCTCTTCTGGACTAACCGAATCAATATCTTCAATAAATGATTGCCAGTTACCACCAAGGATAATGTCGGTACCACGACCTGCCATGTTGGTAGCAATCGTTACAGCCTTTGGACTACCAGCCTGCGCGATGATCTCTGCTTCACGCTCATGTTGCTTGGCGTTTAGGACGTTATGCTTGACGCCTTCTTGGTCGAGCAAATAAGACAATTCTTCACTGGCTTCAATCGTCGCCGTACCAACCAATACTGGTGCGCCTTTTGCTTGAATCTCTTTAATCTCGCGGATGATACCTTTATATTTCCCTAACTTGGTTAAGAAAATCTGATCATCCATATCGATACGCGCAATTGGCTCGTGGGTTGGAATCACGATGACATCTAAATCATAAGTGGATTTAAATTCTGCCGCTTCGGTATCAGCCGTACCCGTCATACCTGATAATTTGTCATACAAACGGAAGTAATTCTGGAATGTCGTGGTTGCAAGCGTTTGGTTCTCTGCTTGAATTTCAACATTTTCTTTGGCTTCTACCGCTTGATGCAAACCTTCTGACCAACGGCGACCGGGCATAGTACGACCGGTGTTTTCATCAACGATAACTACTTCGCCATCATCGACGATATAGTGGACGTTTTTAACGAAAACATGATGGGCACGAATCGCTGCTTGGACGTGCGCCAATAGTGGCAAACGGCTTGGGCTATATAAGCTTTCATTTTCACCAAGCTCGCCAACTTCGATTAAGAAACGCTCAATTTTCTCATAGCCTTTTTCGCTAATCTCGATTTGACGGTTTTTCTCATCAATCCAAAAATCTTCTTCTTCGTTATTCTTATTGGCTTCTTCGTCTTTTGAACGAATAAGCACCGGAATAATGGTGTTAATCAGCGCATACATACGTGATGAATCTTCGGCTTGACCCGAGATAATCAGCGGCGTCCGAGCCTCATCAATTAGAATAGAGTCAATTTCATCAATGATACAGAAGTTTAGCGGGCGCTGTTTTTTCTCAGCTAAGCTAAAAACCATGTTATCGCGTAGATAATCAAAACCGTATTCGTTATTGGTACCGTAGGTGATATCTGCTTGATAAGCGTCAATCTTTTCTTGCGGTGGCTGCTGCGAATAAATCACGCCAACCGTCATACCCAAAAAGCTGAATAATGGACGGTTTAGCTCGGCATCACGGGCAGCCAAATAATCGTTGACCGTGACTAGATGGACGCCTTTGCCACTGATAGCGTTGAGATACATGGCCAAGGTTCCCATCAGGGTTTTACCTTCACCGGTTTTCATCTCAGCAATTTTGCCTTCGTGCAGGGTGATACCACCGATTAGCTGCACATCATAGTGACGCATGCCGTTGACGCGTAGCGATGCCTCACGGCAGACCGCAAACGCTTCTGGTAATAATGCATCTAAGCTTTCACCTTTTTGGTGTCTTGCTTTAAACTCTTCGGTTTTTTGTTGTAATTGCTCATCAGACAGGGCTTGTATCGTAGCCTCGTGTGCGTTGATTTTGCTGACCACTTTGCGCATGCGCTTTAATTCGCGGTCATTTTTAGTGCCAACGACACTGCCTATAATCTTTGATAACATAATTTTTTGACCTATGGAAATATTCGATAATTAGTGCGCATTAGCCAAGGCTTCATATGCTGCCGCCTTGTCATCATAGCTATCATAGTCATCACCCGACTAACGTACCACTTAATGAAGTACTGACTAATGAAGTGTCGCCTAATGAAGTATCGCCCAATTAAGTGTGACGTCATTATATATGGTTATGACGCCGATGGATACAAGGGCAATGAGTAGATATTTGCCGACGTAAAAACCGAGCAGGACGTGTTAAAATAGCGCTTATAGTCTTAATCTTTCAAGCTTTTACCTACTCCCTTTAACAGGATAATTTACTAACCCTCAGCCGTTATTTATTCTTATAAAAACCAGCATTTCGCCCCCCCGTAAACCCATTTAAGCATCATAAGAGACCCTGCATGACCGTTAAGCCGTTCGCTCAAAATCCTCATTCAGCTGAACCGTTAATCATAGGCGATGCTATTTATCACTTGGCAGACCATACGCCGATGATGGTGCAATATCTAACCATGAAAGCCAACTATCCACAAGCGCTGCTGCTGTACCGGATGGGTGATTTTTATGAGTTATTTTTTGATGATGCCAAACGCGCGGCGCAGATACTCGATATCACGCTCACTCGCCGTGGCACGGATAAAGCCGGCAACACAATTGCGATGGCAGGCGTGCCGTTCCATGCTGCTGATAGCTATATGGCACGGCTGATTGCGGCTGGGCAGACAGTGGTTGTTTGTGAGCAAATTGACGAGTCGGCCAGTGACACTAGCAGCCCGTCCAATACACCGACAATGGGCGATAAGCAAAAAAAAGATAAAAGTAAATCTGCTGCTGGCACTATCATGCGCCGTGAAGTGGTTAAAACCCTGACTGCCGGAACAATTACCGATGATGCCTTAATTGCGCCCAATCATACGCCGACTGTGGTCGCCATTGATATCGAAATTCCTAAATCAAATAGCAAACAACCTGTGCAAGCAGCTATTAGCCAAATGGATTTAGCTGCTGGAACGCTAACGACGCAAACACTCAGCGCGCATAATGGTGATATTGAAGGTTTGCAAACTCAAATGCTGACAGTGCTGGCACGCTTTGCGCCCAGTGAATGTATTATTAGCGAGGTGCATGGAAACAGTTTTGACAGTAGTGGTAGTAATGGCGAAGATTGGCTACTATGGCTGCGGCAAAATCTTGACTGCCCTATTATCGAAGTTGCGGCCAATGACTTTCACCGTGAGCATGCCAGCGCAACCCTTTGCCAGCAGTTTGACGTCCAACGCCTTGATGGACTTGGTATTAGTGACGCACCACTTGCCCAATCTAGCTGCGCCGCACTAATCCACTATGCACGGCAAACCCAGCAGCGCCATGTGCCTCAAGTTAATCAGCTTATCGTCGAATATAATGACGATTATTTAATCATTGATGCCAATAGTCAGCAAAATCTTGAGCTGTTTACCCCCGTCAGTAGTAATGGTACATCATTGATATCGGTACTTAATCACTGTCAAACGCCAATGGGACGCCGCTTACTTGTACAGCAAATGAAGCGCCCCTTGCGTCAGCATGCACGTATTAATCTGCGTTTAGATGCAATTACTAGCCTTTTGCAGCCAGATAATCAATCTGACGAAAATAAGCAGGTTAATGAAAAATTAAAAAATAATTCATTGGTCAGCAGTTTGCGTGAAACCTTAAATACCATCGGTGATATTGAACGTATCAGTAGCCGTATCGGGCTGATGAGCGCCAAACCTCGCGATTTACGTAAATTGGCTGATGGTATTGCTAGTAGCGACCAGCTTAATACTCTACTGATAAATGCAGGTATTAGCCATGAGCAGGCAGGCTTGTTGCCCATGCTGATGCAGCAATTGCCCGAGCAGCTACCCGCGGTACAATCTATCGCCGAGCTGATTGAGCGCGCTATTGTCATAGAGCCACCTGCGCATATCCGTGACGGCGGTATGCTTGCGGCAGGCTACGATGCAGAATTTGATCGCCTCACCCACTTGCATGACAATATCCAAGTAACCTTGGATGAAATGGTAGAGCGTGCGCGTCAGGAGAGCCAACTACCCAGCCTAAAAGTAGGCTTTAATAAAGTTAGCGGCTTTTATTTTGAATTGCCAAAAATGCAGGCAAAGAATGCACCGGCGCATTTTATCCGGCGGCAAACGCTAAAGAGTAGCGAGCGCTTTATCACTGACGAGCTAAAAGAAGTCGAAACCGAATACCTAAGCGCGCAGTCATTAGCATTAACTCGTGAAAAACAGCTATATCAAGAGTTGTTAACCATCTTAGGGAGCCATTTAGCTGAGTTACAACAGCTTAGCGCTGCCATCGCCCAAATAGATGTGCTCAGTAATTGGGCACAGCTTGCGATAATTTATAACTGGCAGCGACCAGTCATGAGTAACGACTCAAAAGAGAATAGTAGCTTAGAAAAAATTGATAGCCAAACCAGTATCGAAATTAGACAAGGTCGTCATGTGGTTGTTGAAGCCGTATTAAATCCTGTTCATACTCATCAGAATACCCCTACCGAACATAGCAGCCATTTCGTTGCCAATGATTGCGCATTGGGCAGCGAGGCAAATCCTGAGCGCCTGTTAATGATTACCGGTCCTAATATGGGTGGCAAATCTACCTATATGCGCCAAACAGCATTGATTGTTTTACTCGCCCATTGTGGCAGCTTTGTGCCAGCAGCGCGCGCTCATATTGGTGATATCGACCGTATCTTTACTCGTATCGGCTCAACTGATGACTTAGCGGGTGGCAAATCAACCTTTATGGTGGAAATGATTGAAACGGCTAATATTCTCAATCAAGCGACCAATAAATCGCTGGTGCTTATGGATGAAGTCGGACGCGGTACGGCTACTACTGATGGCTTAGCAATCGCCCATGCTTGCGTCAATCGATTGGTAGAGATTGGCTGCCTGACATTATTTGCCACTCACTATTTTGAGTTGACAAAATTGGCGGAAAACAACATAGAAAATAATGCAAGCAATCATGCCAATATCCGCAACGTCCATGTCGCTGCTAGCGAAGTCGATGGTCAGTTATTACTACTGCACCAAATCAAAGATGGCGCGGCAAGCTCCAGCTTTGGACTCCATGTGGCAAAAATGGCGGGTATCCCAACTCAAGTGCTTAATGATGCTAAGCGTTATTTGATAGACAATCTAAAAGCGGAAAACGAAAAAACCATTGATGATAAAAATGAATTAGCTAAGTCGTTAAACGATAAACAGCAGCAAAATCATGGGAGTAAGGTAGAAAGACTAAGTATCAGTGAGAATGCTCAAGCTACATCTATAAGCAATATTCCACAACAAAATCATTTGTTTAGCTTACAAGACGAGCTAAGCGCGATCAACCCTGATAACCTAACGCCAAAGCAGGCGCATGACTTACTTTATCACCTAAAGGAAATCATTAGTCATTAAAGGGAATTGTCAATTAGTGGTAAAAGCGCTAAAATGTGCCTTATTTTTTAATCTATTCTATTTCGCCCAATCCAATAACAGGTAGACAGTACTATGACCTTTGTCGTTACAGAGAACTGCATTCTTTGCAAATACACCGACTGTGTGGAAGTCTGTCCTGTGGACTGCTTTTATGAAGGCCCGAACTTCCTCGTCATCGACCCTGATGAGTGCATCGACTGCGCGCTATGCGAGCCTGAATGCCCTGCCAATGCCATCTTCTCAGAAGATGAAGTACCAAAAGGGCAAGAGATGTTCACCCAGCTAAACGATGAGCTGGCGCAAAAATGGCCAAACATCACAGAGATGAAAGGTCAATTGCCAGAAGCTGAAAAGTGGGATGGTGTGGAAGGTAAGATTCAGTATTTGGAGAAGTAGTTAGTTTAGAAAAAAGTCATCAAATGAAATGAGTTAGTTATCTATTAATATATTAGACTGCAGATTCTTTTACTCAAATCTTCACTTTTCTTAGTTCTAAATACAAAAAAGCCAAACTTAACGTTTGGCTTCTTTAGTCAGAAACTAACCCACTAAGATTTAGAGTCTGGCTTATTTTCAGTAATCTTATTTACTCATATTTACCAGTGACCTTGCATGTAATCACATCACCAAGTGAGCAAGTTGCAGCATTGACGGCAGCAACCTGAGGATTTTTAACTTTTCCTGTCAACGTACCCGCTGTCTTCACTACAGTCTTACCAGCTGCATTTTGCTCATATACAGTTGCCGAATATTTGATAGCTCCACATGCACTAGCAAAAGTAGCTAGCTTAGTATTATCCATAGCATTTTCTGCACCTTCTGGATCATTAAGAAGAACATATTGCTGGTTTGCTAAACCTTTTACTTCCGCTAGACATGCGGTCTCAGAAGAACGCTTTGCATAGTTCTGATAGGCAGGAATAGCGATCGCAGCCAAGATACCAATAATAGCAACGACGATCATTAGTTCGATTAAGGTAAAACCTTTTTGAGTATTCATAGACATGTCCTTTTGGATAATTTATCAGTAGATTATTTATCTGCCTGACAGTGATAAATTTATTTACTTCTTATTATATATATTGCATATAGCGTGCCAACTCTATAGGTATCAATGCTTTATCGCCATAAAACTTACATTAAAAATATTTTCTATAGTATGCGAGCCTTAATTTTAAGCCACAAGCTATAAACTCATTAAAATTGTTACTACCAACCTACTAGAAATTGTCATATTCGTTTTAATCGACGGGAAATTGTAATTTTATTTGACGTTTTTTGTCAGTTTCTATATATCTTTATCATTTATCGCCATTCACTGCCAGTGCCGCATGTGGAATCTCGGCATTTAAGACCCTGATGATTGAGCGTGAGCGTGCCGTCACCCACCATTCGTGAACCTGATTTGGGTTTAGCGCTAATTTCCCATTGGGAGGTGAGAGGGTTGGGAGAAAAAGTAACCTCATATAGCGCCTTGTCTGCTGGATAGTCGCCGCCAAGGCCGGTTAATAAATCGTTGCTATAACGGCCTTGCGCCAGCTTTCGGCTCTCAATGGTACTGGCGATATTCTGCATTTCAGTCATTGTATCTGCGCGAATGCCTCTTTCTACATAACCCTGATAACTCGGATAAGCGATAGCGGAAATAATACCAATGATGGCAACTACTATGAGTAGCTCTATGAGCGTGAAACCACCTTCGTTGTTATCTACAGAATTGATCAACATGTTTACCACTCTCCCTGACCATCACCACAATCTGTCTCTTTTATATCAATCTTATTAATATTTTGACAGCGTATACCCGCACTAGATAGCATAAAATAGTTGGCATTTTCCGTAATGCCTGAATTTTTTGGCTCCGCAAGCATCTTCCATGTTCGGCCAGTGACATTATCAACGCCAGTACCAACAGGCACTAAAGACTGACCAGTTTTATTACCATCAACCAACGTAATCTTGTAGCGGTAGTTTGCATCCGTGCTACCACTTGGTACGTAAATAACAGTAGTACCAGTATCATATCCATACGTTACTACACTGGTTTTACTCACTTTCTTCGGTTGAAAGCCTTTGTACGTCAGTGCCGACGCACGCCAGCGTTCAAGCTCAAGCTGCAATTGCTGCATCTTAGCCTGCGTCTTGCGCTCAGCATTGACGACGATGTAGCGTCGATAGCTCGGAACAGCGATGGCCGCTAAAATACCAATGATAAAAACGACTATCATGAGTTCAATAAGCGTAAAGCCGCGATCATGGTTGGCATAACTTAAGCGATCAGTAGCTAATTTAGATAGATTATGCATATCACTCTCCTCTCCTAGTCGGGAGATTTCTCATACCAGCGCTGAGGATAGAGTTTGTAGCCACTATCATTACCGAAGATACCTCCAGATCCCATGCCTCCGGCTTTCGATGGTACACCACTACCATTAGTCGTATGGGGTAGCACGTTAGGACCGCTAGCACTTGAGTCTCTAGCATCATATCCGGTACGATTATCAGAAACCACTTGCTCTGCAAAAGTCTGATTACCTATTAATACCTGAACATTGGCAAAGTCCTTACTAAATGCACCTAGTGCTAACTCTTGTATGCCTTTACCTGCTCGTACAAAGCCGCCCGTACCATTCTTAGAGCTTTCTGCCTCACAAATACCCCAAGGCAAACAGTATAGCTGACGCTCTGAGCCACCTACCACTTGCGCCGAGCAAGTATTAATCGTCGTATCATATTGCATCTCCGGGCTATAGGCAGTCATATAATAGATACCACCCATTGCAAGCCCTGTCCCCATGCTCTTAACATGCTTGATATTAGAGTAACCATCGAAATAAGTTAAAGGATAACTCCAACCTGAGAACACCCCGCTCTTCATCGCGGCTAAGACACCTGGTTTAGTTTTTGCTACCGGCTGAACGCCTGAGGGCGTAGTAACTTTATCGAAAGGTAAAGAGGCTAGCTTATCTAGCGTCAACTCGTTGACTTTAAGCTCAAAACCATCACCATATAAATTTCCACTGACAATGTCTTTATCTATGATACCAAACAGTCGATTAGCTTCTGTTAGATCACGATTACGTGATAATGGACTACTGCGATCGCCTGAGGCAATATTCACTACAGCAACACGTTTGCCACTAGAATCTTCAGTATTAAAGAAGCTTACAGAAGGCTGAGCATAAAATCGATATTGTAAGCCTTTACCGACTAAGGTTTTAGATAAGCTATCACTAGTATTATCACCACTAGTATTAAGCACTCTACTCACCCGACGCACAAAGGTATTGACACCAGCCGTTGAGCTCACACCACTACCATTTTGTAAATCCACGCGATAAAGCTGACCACCCAAACCACCAAAATATAGATGATCGATCAATCCATCATTATCGCGATCTAGCGTGGTAATCTCACTCACGATACTATGATTCATGGTAGATACTTTTACATTTTTCCCACCAGCACTGTCTCCTGAGATAGAGACGATAAGCTCTCCTGTTTCGGCATCTGCAATATAAACTGCATTACCCTTTGTCTGAGAAATATTGCAGTTGGTTAAGTTATTAGTGGATGAGTTCAGCTTGAAAGTAGGGTCTTCATAGCATTTATCATAACCACCACCAAAGATAAGCACCTCTTTAATATCGTTGCGACCAGAACCAAGTTTTATCTTGCCCACTACAGGCTTAGACATAATCATACCTATTCTGTCATAACCCGAAGTTCCAGCTTCGATGGTAAATAATTTTTCAGGCTTATCTAAGTTGCTAACGTCTAAACCATATAGACCAATACCGCCTTTGCTTAGACCGCCATACACTCTCATACTATTTGCGTTAACCTCTCCACTACCATCATCAGCATTATATTTATAGTTATATCTACCGGCAGTCGTCCATGGAGCATCGACACCGAATATTGGCGGATTGTCCACTACTATATCAGTACTTACTGCACCTTGTTTTAAAGCTCTTAGCTTTGCCTGATTAGTAATAAACTGTTTGGGAATAAAAGCCAAACTCTCCTGTCCAGTGTCAGATTTAGCTATATGCAATGCGCCCTCCATAGAGCCAAACATGATGTAATCTTTTCGATCGCTCTCATTAGTTGAAATTTGACCAGCATCAGCATCTATCGTCTTTGGATCAGAATCAGTGTTTTTTTCAGGTGAGTTAATCTTGCCACCATAGCTAACAAGCGTAGGCTCTGAGTGTAATACACCGCCTAGTACTTTAACTTCACCACTAGGGGTAGTAATAAGCTTTTCAAGCTCAGTCTCTTGAGAATCGGCTGCTTTTATCTTATCAATTAATGTAGTATCAATATTTATGTCATAACCTAAAAAGCTTAGTAGATATAACTTCTCTTCAGCACCATAAGTATCATCTAAGTTTTCAAACCCCACCAACTTGCCCTTTAAAACAGATATTTTTTGCAGACCACTGCCACTTTCCACATAAACTGAACGAGTCGAATTATTATCTGCAGTGGGAGCTTTAAGCTGAGCATAAAAGCCACCCGCTGTTATTCGATCGTTAGCATTAATAGGCTTGCCATCTTTGTCAACTGCTTGATAATTCTTGCTACTCCATAGATCGCGTGCATTAGGATTCAAGTCTGCAGGGAATTTCTTGCCAGTAGTATCTATTTTGCCATCTTTGTCTATATTGACGTATAGCCGAGTATCCGCTTTACTTCCTGTTGCCGACTTCCCATAAAGCGTTCCTTGATTGACTTCATATTTTTTAAGATTACCGGGCCATACTAGGAGACTACTATTTACTTTTGGTTCTAGCATTGGCAGATAAGCATAAGGCTGGATGTTTTGGGCGCTAAGTGGGTCTTGAGGAATGGTAATCGTTCCAGAAGGAATACTGGCTAAGTCATTATCAAGCTTAGATATAAATGACAAGACACTGTTTACGATATCTTTGGAGTCTTTTGCATAGTAAAATCCGCCTTCACCAAAGCCGCCAACACCAGTAAAGCCAGGAAAACCTGTCTTATCGTCGCTAGATTCCATCCCTAAATTACAGGAGTTTTGTGCATCTTTATTTGTTAATAGATCACAACGATAGTATTTTTTTTCATAAGGGGTCCCGTCAGACAATACAGATTGTATAGTTCTATAATTTTCAGTGCTGTTAAAAACGTTAAACTCACTACCAAAACCTACCATAGCGGTTTTAATACCTTTTTTATTTAAAGCTTTGGCGTAGTCGCCTATACAATTCCAACCAGCAGCGCTATTACTACTGCTATTTGTCATGCTAGACTGACAACTGAAGTTAGTGCTAGAACCTAACGATTGATTCATAGAACTTTGTGTATTATTGTTAGAACTACTGTTAGGCAAGCCATCTGTTAGAAGATATATACCTTGACCTGCACATTGAGAGCTTTCAGGTTTGATATAGTTAGTGCCATCACGAATAGAATCATCGTTAGCTATGTTCAAGAAACCACTATATTTAGAACCAACAGTTGAGGTAGAGCTACCTAAGACGTAGGCACCTGCTTCTGTATAAGCTATGGCAGTAGGTGTTCCTCCTAGTGCTTCTAAATTAGCAATATATCGTCGTAAACTAGCTTTTTGTGGCTCCTTCAAAGGTTTTGCTGCTACACCAATTTTGCCATACTTTGCTTGAAATGCATTCTCATTATCATAACCGTAAGAACCCGCACCAACACTAATTTTATCATCCATCTTTGGATTACGTAGTAGCTTAAATACCGCGGCTTTGAGGGCACTTAGTCTATCTAAACGCCAATTGGTTGGAATATCTCCAGCTTCTCTCTCTGCGGTGGTACGAGTATCTCCAACTGTAGTATCAATACAATAAGTAATTTCATAACTTTCACCACTATTCTCATTTCTTGTCTCTCTATAGAAATTGTCTTTAAAGCCTGAAGGATATCCATTACCAATTCCACTAGAAGGACTGATAGCTTTATTTACAGTAGCCCTATCATGATCACTATAATAACAGGCTAAACCATTATTACCTTTAAGCCCAGGGGTATGATATTTGTAGGTTATTGGTACTAGTTTACGTACAATGTTGGGAACCCACTCATTTTGACACCCCCACCAATAACAAACTCTCTGAAACCTTCCTTCGTCAATATCTCTATATTCTTGGACAACATAACTTTCTTGCTTATAGTTAAAATATCCGTAGTCATCCCATAGACTATCGATTCTTCCATAACCAGATCTATAAAAATTACCCATACTGCCTGATTTATCAAGCATAAGCATGACTGTCGGCTGTGTCTCACCGACCGGCGGTTGATAAATCGATAGATCGCCTAAGGTAGTTGTAGCTTGCAACTCCCTTATCATTGTAGCTAACCGCCGCTTCGGCAGTATTAGTAGCTAAACTAATAGCAGACACTGCTAATACTAATGCCGATACTCTAAATGTTGTCCGAGGCGTACACGACGATACTGATAATGGGCTAGAGATTTTCATAGGGTACTCCTTGGAGTATGGGTCAAAGCAAGACAGCATCATACTTATTTAAGTGAATTCTTTACTTAGGCGTGCCGGAGGCAGAAATATTTAGTAATTTCTGACATTCGGCACTGATTGTATTGCTTGCAGTGCCTTTACCATAGTCTAGACACTTCTCTGGTTTTAGCAGGTTTTCTAATTTCACGTCTTCCACTAAGGTTTTCGCTGGTACGCCCTTACTGGCCAAACACTGTGTCAATGTTTGATCATAGTATTTTGTGACATCTTTACCATCTTTATCTTTTCCTGCATAGCCATAATCAGCAGCATTTTGATTGGGTTTTTTTAGGCAGTCCAAAATATCTTCTTCACTCGCCGTTGTCATCCCAGGAAGAAACGAGGTACTAAATAGGCGAAAGTTTGGTGAGCTACTATTGACATTAGACGTAGTAATAGAACGCTGTGTCGGCACATATTCGAAAGGTTCTGAAGCAACCATATCACTACTAGGTCTAGTAACTGCTACTTGCGTCATTACGTTATTACGAGCGCTGCTAAAATCCGCTGCGTTACTCACTCTGCAGAACCCTTTTGAACTTGTAGATCCTGTGACCAGCTTACTACTACCACTAGGATCTATCACTGTTGCCTCATTCATTCGAAAAAAATAGGCATCGCGTGGACGGTAGCAAAATACAATTTGATCGCCTCTATTCTCTTCTGCTCCTACATTCATAAAGTAGCCAAACATACCGGCAGAACTAAGCGCTATACTCTTTTGTAACGCAGCCTGTTTGTCATTTTTATCTATATTAATCACTTGCTCTATACTTTTATTACTATTGTCTGCAGTATTAAGCAACAAGACATCTGCTTGCTCACTTGTAGTTAGTCTCAAGTCAGTAGTGCTATTTCTGACTGCTATAGCACCTGCCAAAGTAATCAATATTAAAAACAATAGAACCACAATCAAGGCAACACCTTGCTGACTGCTTGGTACGGATGAGAGCTTTTTCATAGATTCACACCTTGTTTTATAGACTCTGTCTGGCATTTCGCAAAGCGATTTCATTCTGAAAAACAAAACGTAAATACTTTTTTTCTACATCCGTTGCATCAGCTTTCAACGTTATACTTTTATCAAAAACTGAAAACTTGTTATTCAGCTCAGAAGTCTGGACCACATTATTAGAGCGTATGATGCCACCAATTTTTGCGGATATAATTTCAGGTTTCTTTACTAAATCTTTGTATTGTTGAACTGTATAGTAACGAATGACATCTTTATCTTTTGTTCCTAACAAAATATCAAAATAATCCATATTTTGAATAATAATTTGACCTTTATCTCCAAAATCTCTTATAAGATTTTTGTCTTCTAACACAGTAGCAGGCTTATCTGCTCTACCTTGATCTTCATATGTATCCATATCTTCAGCAATGTACTTACCTGCATCACAATATAAAGATAGTTGATTAGGTTTAGAAGAGTCTTGAGCATTAAGGTAATAACGCTCTATAATTATTTGACCATCAATGATCTTTTTGACTTTATTAAGACTAATCTCTCTTGGTCCCAACGCCAGATTTCCTTCACAATCATACATATCTTGCGGTGCTCTAAACTGGATGGTCAGCTGTCCGCTAGGAGTATTGGTAGCTGTTTTCGCTGCCCATTGATCACCGGTACCAACCTCTGTTACATCACCTGTATTAGTCAATAATACTAAGGGTATAGTTTTACCACCAACTAACTTTATTCCTTTTAGATTACCCGTTTCTGTTAAAACTATACCTGAGCCTTCACTGGTATCATTGACCTCTCCCGCCAACCCTAAATTTGCCAAGCGGATATGATCTTCTATTATAGGTATACCAAACACATTTGAATCAATTAGACTTGATCCTGCATCTTGCAATGTAACTGATCTAACATTGGCCATATAAACTTGCATCACAGCTGCTGATATCAATAGCCCCAAAACTAGGGAAATCATCAGTTCTACCAAGGTAAAACCTTGCTGTATTTTTGATGGAGCATTAGCGGGCTTTATAGATATATACGAAGACGAAACTGACATTAGTATGCCTCCATAATGAAACACGAGGCGGCAGGCTTATAGCTTCCACTCGCATCAGTGCATGAAGCTTTTTCATCAACCATAGTTGGTTTGGTCTGGTTCCATGCCGCTATAATACATTGACGTTCGTTTACTCTGCTTGTATTTGGACAAATTTCTATATTTAAAATAATATCTTTGGAGCAAGCAGATTTTACGATAGCGCCAACATTGTAATTAACTACTTCATCTGAGGTACAGTTTGTAGTATTACATTTCTTTGCTGAAACAGCGTATTCGTTAGCCTTGGTACAATAGGATGCTATAAGATTCTCACTGCTACTACTCTTATAAATGTCGTTAATCTGCTTTCTATAAACTGAACTACTATCAGGCAATACACGCATACTCTCTGACAGGGTCTTTATTGCAGATAGCGATTGAGTACGCATGAGGCTTTCATCAGTAGCTTTAACAGCACTTAATTGCATTGCGCTGAATCCTAGAACAGCTACAGCTAATAGTAGCAAAGCTACCATCACTTCTACTAAACCCACACCTCTTTGAATGGAAAAAACATTCATCAGCATGTTCCTCTTATCTTGATCGCTATACCACCTATTTTGCTAACTTCAATCTGCCTAGAACTACCTTTAGAGCTAATATCACAGATAATGTATGTAGTAGTGTCAGCAGTTTTATTAGGATTAAATTGATTACTTGTGCTTGCTGACGTTATAGTAGTTTTTTTATCATACTTATAGCTTGCTATCGTAGAAATTACCTTTCCAGATACTATATTTTGAATCTTAATGACTTTACTATTATCATCATATTTTAAAGTTAAAGGCTGACGAAGAATACGACTCTCAGTCTTAGCTTCTTTTAACGCATTAGCCAGTGTAGCCGTCGTCGACTTTACACGCTGATTGGCAAGCTGGGTACTGATACTAGGGGCTGCGATACCGACAATAATAGCAAGCACGGCAATCGTTACCATCAGCTCAATCAGGGTAAATCCTGAGCTGCTCATTCGTAATTTTTGTGCTACTTTATTTGTAGATGCGTTCACATCAAGTCCCTATCTATAGCTGTCACTATCTTTGATAAATCCTAGGTCTGTCATAGTAATAATTACCGTACCTAGCCCTTCTAAAATCTATTCTCAGCTTATTATTTTTTTAACTACATCCATTAAAATACATGCAATTTTTGTTCCAATAGAAACAATCGTCATACAGTAACGATACTTTTGTTCAATGTATTTTTTGATTTAAGCGTTTAAAACGTGAACCATAGTCATGGCATTTTATTTAAACGATAAAAATCGAAATATGTAGGTAAAATGTGTCAATAATATAACGTTAAGGCAACATATTAGCAACATAATAGTTATTATAAATGAATAGAAGCAATTTTTTGATAGGAATAGATTTTACAATTGACTGCCGTGCGCTAACGCATAGGCTGATAGGTGATATCGATGAGAGTTCTGAGAATGAATGACCGATAAGCCTGTAGATTGACCACTTAAAGCATGACCTAATGCTTGTAGGCTCGCACCTGTGGTCGCGACATCATCAAATAATAATATGCGTTTAACCGGAGGGTTTTCGACTAGTGCAAAGGCATTTTCTAAGTTGGTTAAGCGCTCGGCACGTGTCAGCCCTTGTTGACTGATAGTATCATCGATACGTTCTACGCCTTGCCAAAGTGGAATGTGCCAATGCTTAGACAATTGCGCGGCTAAAATACTGACCGGGTCAAAACCTCGTTTGACAAGGCGTTGCTCCGTCGTTGGCATCGCAACAATGACACTATTGTTTTGATGACAGCCATGCGGCCTAGGCAATTGACGCAATACATGTAGCAATAACGGCAACTTGGTCATATCTTCATGATGCTTAAAAGCACGAATCGCCTGTCGTATTGGATAATCGTAATAGGTCGCTGCTTGAATAGAGAGAACAGTGCCCGCAGCGATATCAACTTCGAAAGGTTTGGGTAGCCATGCGAGACTGTGATGACAATGTGAGCAGAGCAAGCCGCTATTAAAACGGTTATCAACTTGCTGGCGCAGTTTGGCAAAAAATGAATGCTTATTTAGCGGACTTGATGAGGAATGATTTTGTAGGTGTTGTGATTGCGGCGTACTGCGATAAATACGGCATAACTGGCAGCGTATGTCTCCATACTCTGCCAGCCATAGTCCGCTTTGATAAGGCGCTAAATGGCGCATCGGACGATGCCTATAGACGCGCTTACATTAGAATCCTTTCCAATCGTTAAGCATGATACCAAAACCAATAGAGGTGTTTTCATGATTATAATCAATAATGGATTCGCCATAACCTTGGAATAGCTGGACATAGGCATTGACGTTTTTGCTTAATGGATAGACATAGTCGACTTGCGCCGCGCCTTTATTGGTGCTTGGGTTATAGCGCAAGGTACCGCTGATACTCTGTTGCGCAGGCAAGTCATATAAGAATTTGATATCACCATAACCCATGTAATCTTCAATATCTGGATTGTCTTCACTGCTAGAGCTCTCGTTATTAACGCGAGCCCATAGACGCGGTATAACCGACAGCTTGCCCCACTCTGCCCCTGCCATGAGATACGCACGATTCCACGAGCGTGATAAGGGATCATCTTGCCCATTAGAGTGGTGAATTGCCCCTGCGCCCAACATGCGTAAACGACCACCAAAAGGCAAGTCGGCTGACACTGGCTGAGTCAAAAATATCTCAGGCTGATAGTCGGTCGCGCGAAATGGTCGCGAGTTGTCTTCATTATACACTTGCCAATGCGACTCTTGGGTATAACCAAACCACAAATCTGCGCTGGTATCGAACAAATCTTCCATGACTTTGGTCTTTAAAGACAGCTGGAACTTTAGCTCAGTATTACGCGTGTCGTTAGACGTTAAAGGCTCTGCAGGTTGCGACGGTGTATTTGGGCCTAAATTGGGATCAAAGGTATAAAATATCGGTAATATATAAGTCGGTCGGTACGGTCTAGCCGTCCATTTCCCGCGCTCACTGTTTTTATCCAAATCATAAGACAAGCTTAGTGGGGTAAATTTTTCGATATCCGTTTGGGTGACACCCACGCTTTCTAATACTTCAGCTTCCCTTTGCGTCAGTCCAACGGTATCTAAGCTTTCTGTATCCGCAGGCTGACTGTCTGCCGCTCCATTGGCTGCCGCATTGCCATTCGTCATGACGGTGCTATTTTCTTCTACAAGGACAACTTGTGGATTACCGGCAAGCGTGCTTTGAAAGGTTTTTGCCAAATCTACTGGCTGTTTAGTGGTGGTATAGCTTGGCTTTTTGCCTTCTTCCGCCACTTTATCAAAGCAGGCCAAACGAGCAGCACTGGTCTGAACTTGGGTACATTCATAAAACAATCGTGCTTGCTGAGCGACGAAATCTTTGCTTATCACTTTATCGCTTTGCGCGGCTGCATTCAAATTTACAACGCGCTTATTGACACTTTTTGAGGACTTATCCACTTCAGCTTCAAATGCGATATCCTCTACAGGCAAATCCTCATAAATTTCACCGCCATTTGCCGCATGGCCTTGCAGCGTAAAACAAGTGAGCGCCATACCGACCGCTATCGTTAAATAGCGTTTAGGCATCTGAGTGTTGGTGTTTTTTCGCGCTTTAATAAAGGGCAAAGAGGTGCGCTGCGGAGTAATATGGGAAAGCATAAGTGTCCTTTATCTAACTGACATCATCGTCAGCAGAGTATATGAGATAATTAATATAACCATTAGCGTTAACGCTAAAATAGAATAAGAACTAAAAGAAAATCAATAAATTGGGACATAAAAGGCAGCCATCACGTAAGGTAATGCTCCTTCGGCAATGTTGCTTTATTGTAATGAAAATATGTGTACTATACTAGCGTTATCGCTGCATTATACCAGTATAAATAATAAGCCAAATAAGAATAAGTGCCGCGAAACCAAGACTTTAGCGCACAAACTAAACACGCCATTTAATAAAAGTAAAAAAGCCAACGCCCTATTATTAAAGGACGTTGGCTTTTTTCTATTAAGAATAAAGAAAGACTTATCTAAATGGCGTTATTGGTTTAGTGCCGTTAAGGTTTGTTCAAACTCTGAGCGACCAATCTCACCAACTTGCTGATTGGTCAATTGACCGTCTTGATAATATAGCAATGCTGGCGGACCAAACAGTTTATAACGCGCTAAGATAGCTTTAGAATCGGCTGTGGTTTCTGTGATATCAAGTCGCACCAACTGCCAATCTTGCATCTGTGCTGGACGATTATGAAATAAATTCTTATCCATAATCCGGCATTCAACACACCAGTCAGCGGTCAAATCGACAATAACTTTGGGGTTGGCGGCGATAATTGTATCGAGCTCGGCAAGGGTGGTGATATGTTCGTCTGTCGCATTATTATTGGCCAGTGGCTGACCTGACGTCGTTTGCATCATCGGCGCGGCACTTAATGACGCCAGCGGATGTAAGCTATCATCATTGCCCAATGCGGCGCCAATGATTAAACAAGCCGCCCAAATACCGGCAATCAGCTCTAGCGCTTGGGTCAGCATACGACCTTTACCCAACCAGCTCCACGCCCACATCGCCACGACCATAAACCATAGTGCCCACACCATCAGCATCACAGGTGAGATAAAGACACGCTCAATCAATAACAGTGCAACGGCAAAGAGTAATAAAGCAAAACCTTGCTTGACCCAATTCATCCACTCGCCAGCTTTGGGCATGATTTTACCTTGGGTGGCACCGATTAAGATAAGCGGCGCTGATAAACCAAAACCTAGCATAAATAAGGCGGCAAACCCAAGTAGCGGGCTACCAATCGTCGATACTGCAAGCAGCGCACCAAATAATGGCGCAGAAACACACGGCGATACCACTAAAGCAGATAAGAAACCGGCGATTAAGCTACCGCCCGTACTACCAAGCTTGCTATCCCCTGCTTGGCTTAAGCCTTGCATTTTACGGCTAATAAAACTTGGCAGACGAATGCTAAATACACCAAGCATATATAACGCCAGTAGGACAAAGACAATGGCAAAGCTAATCAAGATAATAGGATTTTGTAACCAACCAATAATGCCTAAGGATTCGCCAAACACAGCGATGACCGCACCCAAAATACCATAAGCCGTTGCGACACCAATAGCATAACTGCTGGTCAAAATAACACCGCGTTTCACCGTTGGGTTATCTTCGCGAGCAACGATATTGGCGACAATCGGTAGCATCGGCAACACGCATGGTGTCAATGCCAAGCCTAACCCTGCTAAAAACAATAATACTAATGCCAACCACGGATGAGAAGCCAAACCAAAAGGATCGCTATCGACCGCATTATTGCCAGTTACTGTATTTTTGTCTGTTGCAGCAGCATTATTTATTGCAGCGCCATTGTTTGTAGGCTCACTTGTGACATTGCCACCTACCACCTGTTCATCTGCACCAGAAATGGTATTGCTAGCACCAAGCTCTGCATCCAAAGCCTCATCATCTAGCAAGGCATAATCAATCACTTCATCATCTGACGAGTTTTGCTCTACAGCAGCAGCATTATTAGCATCAGTTGCACTTGTAGATAACTGAGCACTGTCTGCAACGCTATCATTCGTTGCAGAATTTGTAGCGGAAGTACTGGCGCTATTTGCTGCAGAATTTGGCGGCGCGGCAGCAATATTAACCGTGGTGTTGATTTTTTCAGGTGGATAGCACAGCCCTGCTTTGGCGCAGCCTTGCCAACCAATCGTTACAGCAGCATTATCTAAGCTTTTGCCATTACTATTGGTCAAAATGGTGCTGGCAACCATATTGGTTTGATCAAATACCGGTACGCGCCCGAAAGTTGGATCATCGATTGAAATTGGCTTTTGGCTAAAGGTAAAAGGCGCAGCAGTAACGCCCGCTGGCAGGGTCAGTTTAATTTTGTCTTTATAAACATAATGCTCAGGCGTGATGTCAAAATTAATCGCTAAGCGGGTGCCATTATTGGCAGGTTTGCTACTAGTGCTGACCTGAAAAGCTTGATCAACTGACAAAAACTTCGGTTGGGCAGCGCTTTTATTACCGAATAAATCACCCAGTCCTGCCGCTTGCGTTGACATGGAGGTCGCGCTCACTCCAGTAGCAACTAGCGCAGTCAGTCCCGTCGGTAAAAGCCCGGTAAATAACGAGCCACTGGCGATAGTAAATGCTAAGAGATACGACTTTTTGGAAGCACGAATCGTTGCTCGCGATGAAGTTTTTTCTGCTGTCTTAATGGACATGAAACGCTACCTATTGATGACTAATATGCTATGTATTACCTATGCTTGCTTGAATTGAAGCGCTATCTATTTACGTGATTATTTGCTGACGGGATTATTTATTTACGTACCGTAGCAATATTTACCGTGGTTTTGATTTTCTCTGGCGGATAGCATAGCCCCGCCTTGGAGCAGCCTTGCCAGCCAATGATAACTGGTACATTTTTGGCGCCTTTGCCATTATTGGTGGTCAGCGTGGTGGTTGCGACCATATTTTTTTGCGTAAAGACAGGCACTTTACCAAAGGTTGGATCATCAATAGACACTGGCGACTGACTAAAGCTAAACGGCGCGGCACTGATACCCTTAGGAAAACTGACAGTAAGCTTGTCTTTATAAACGTAATGCCCGGGCGTGATATCAAACGTAATCGATAACTGCGTACCTTTAGAGGTCGCTTTGGTAATACTGCCTACTTGAAAGGCTTTATCAACCGGCAAAAACTTCGATTGCGCCGCATTATTATTGCCAAACAGCTCACCCAGTCCTGCTGCTTGCGCGCTCATCGACGTCATTGATAATCCTGTCAGCAATGAGCTGATCATAAGAGCAAGTGCCAGTAAGTGAGACTTTCGAGAAACGCGTTTGTTAATATCGGTTGCTGTTAAAGTTGCTGTTTTTATAGACATAAATAATACCTCTGATGACGGACTTTAATGATCGCTTGTTATAACCGCTTGCAATAAGCGCTGATTAAACCCTGACTGTTTTGGCGATAGTATGAACATCAGAGCATACAGTAATGATATTGCTGCTTATAATCTGTACTGATACTTATTTTAGTTTTAATAAAAAATATCAACCAATAAAGCCTTATTGGTTGATATTTAGAGAGTATTAATACGGTCTTAACCTATAAAAACTCAATTATTAGCGAATAACTGACGGCTTATTTCTAATAATGCTTCAAGCTAACTTTATAGCTGAGCATAAATATCCGCATCTTGCCCTTCACCGCCCTGCTGCCCATCTGCACCCAACGAAAATAAATCATAAGGTCGGCCTTCACTACCCGGTGCTACATACTGCATCTCATTTTCCCAACCATCGGTCGGATAACCACCTTTGATATAACCACCATCAGGATAGTTTTTGGCATCGGCGGGCGGCGTGGTCAATGCTTCTAGACCTTGGGCAGTGGTTGGATAACGTGAATTATCAACCTTGTACATATCAAGGGCATTGGAGACCGTAGCAAGCGCCGTTTCAGTGGTTTTGACGCGGGCTTTATCACTTTGCCCGACCACTTTTGGCACCACCAAACCTGCAAGGATAGCCAAAATCACAATCACCACCATAATCTCAATGAGGGTAAATCCAGATTGACTACTGCGCATTGGCTGATGGCCGCGCACCGTCGTTTTGCTATCATCATTCACAATAGCGACAGGTGTTTGGGCGTTATTAATAGCAGTCTGCGGCATTATATTTACTTGGTTTTTTTTAGTCATAATCATCGCTTTTATCGTCACAGTTATATAAGTGGTCAGGAGCGCTCAGGTAATATTAGCGGGGTCTTAATGAATATTGAATCGATTATCACTATAGACCATGATTTTATTTTTATCCAGCGCTGCGATTAGATTATCATTACGGTTAATGGTTTTGCCAATGTCAACCTGACAAAAGCGGCAAATCTCATATAAACAGATAATAAATAATATAAAACCTTTAGAATACAAAGTGAAAGTCAAAGCGGATTGACGTTAGCTACTATAACCCAATGCCTAAGCGGACTGAAGTATATAGCCCGCGTCTTCAACAATGTACAACAGTGAGCAAAGCTTAAGAAAGCTAGCGCAGGATTTGGTAAGGTAGATAAAAAGAAAATTTGAATAGGTTGGAAGTAGAATAATTGAATTGAAGCGACTTAAACCATATAAAAAATGGTGTTTACTAGCCTGCTAAATCATTCATATTCACAATCGGCAGCATCACCGCCATCACAATAATCATCACTACCACGCCCATAAGCACTAGCATCAACGGCTCAAGTAACGACAGTAAGGTGCTGATAAAATTGGTCGCTTCCGCTTCTTGCATATTAGCCGCGCGGCTGAGCATATTTTCAAGCTCACCTGAATTTTCACCACTTTTAATCATTTGTACCATCATTGGTGGAAAGTAGCTGGACTTGTCTAATTGACTCGATAAGCTTGAGCCTTCTGTCACCCTATCGGCTGCTGTGATAATGGTTTTTTGAATATGTAAATTGGTGGTGACCGCCGCGCCTATATGTAACGCTTCAATCAGCGGCACACCTGAGCGCACCAGTATCGCAAGCGTACTGGCAAAGCGCGCGGCATTAAGCCCTTTTGATAAGCGCGCCAATATCGGTAGCCTGAGCACAATGCTGTCTATCGCTAATTTACCCGCTTGGGTTTGGGCAAAGCGATAAAACAAAAACGCCGCTCCTGCCAATACCAAAAGCATCAACCACCACCACTGGGTAATGATATTTGATAAGCTCAGGACAATTTGGGTAATGAGCGGTAGCGCTTGCTCCGATTGCTCAAAAACTTTGACAATCTTGGGCACCACAAAGCTCATCAGCCCCATAATCACCCCGACTGCCATCACCATCAGCACAATCGGATAGACCATCGCCCCTTGGATTTTCTTTTGTAGGGCAAAACGGTTTTCGGTGTAATCTGCTAATTGGTTGAGAATTAAATCTAAGTGACCTGACTTTTCCCCTGCCGCAATGGTGGCAATATAAAGCGGCGGAAAACTGGCCGCTTGTTGCAACGCCCGTGCTAAGCTTAAACCTTCTAGCACATGCGAGCGTACGGCAAGCATCAATGATTTTATGTGAGTTTTTGGCGATTGTTTGGCGACCGCAGCAAGCGTTTCCTCTAAAGGAATACCGGCGGCCAGTAATACTGATAATTGACGGGTCAGCAATGCCAATTCATAAGCCGATGGTTTTTTATAGCGGTTTTTACTTTGGCTTTGTCGGTCATTGACGGCTGTGACTTCAACGGGCGTCCATTGTTTATCACGCAGCTGCTGGCGCACTTGCCGCGCAGAATCGCCTTCAAGTAAGCCTTTTTGGACACTGCCATGATCGTCTAACGCTTTATAATGATAAGCGGGCATAGCAGCGAATATCCTAAGGTGGTCAATTAAAAAGGGTGATAAATCGACGTTTTAACGTAAATGATAGAGAATTAATATCTTAGAAAAGCGGCGTAGAATCACTACTATCTGGCATTAAACCTTGTAATAATAAAACATCTAAATGCTGTTGTTGCAGTTTTTTATCGAAATCATTGACCTCAGCTATTAACATTCTCTCGATACGCTTGTCACTGGCAAATACGCTTAATCGTGCACAAATAACCGCCAATTGATAAATACGCTTTTTACAATAACCATCCAAGCCTTGCAGCAGCCGCACCATATGCGGCGTCTCTAAACTGGCGTATTCATAGTCACTCACAACCTGCGGGCCCAGCGCTGTAACCCCATAACTGATAGACAAATGGGCGCAAAAATAGCAGCTAAATAAGTAACCAACCACATGACCAATATAATAGCCGCGGTCATAAGTAAAGCTGCTGACCCCAAAGTGCCCGAGGACATAGCTGTTTAAACTGCCTTGATCTAGAATAGGCTTGCCATGTTTGAGCTTACCGATGGTAGCAAAGCGTAGTGGATTGTGCCCATCTTGCGTCGTTAACTGCCAACCGGCGGGCTGCTGCGCGGGCATATGACGCACAATATCTTCGATAATATCATCAACCACATGCAGCTGCTGCCATAGGCGCTCTAGCCCATCGGTATCCATAAGACCACGTTTATCCAGCTGCTGCGCCAGTAAATATTGCTGATATTCTGCAAACTGTGTTTTTAGCGTTTGTACCAAATAAGTAGGACGGGTCGCGGCAGACGCCATATAAAGTTGGCGCGTACGCTCATGCTGAGCACGATAAAGCGCCACGCGCTGAGCGGCGACATTGGTCTCTGTGTTGGCAGTACTTAGGGTTTGATGGGCAGGTAGTTGGTTAGTAGATATTTGATTAGCAGGTATTTCGTTGTCACTATTCACGCCAGCTTGTTCAAGCGGTAATTGTTTAGTTGCTGATTTTTCAGCGGCTAGATTTTCGCCTGATAATTCGTCAGAGTTAGGCTCAGCATTTGGCAAAGTAAATAATGCTAATAATGCCGCTTTATCAAGCGCAGCCGTCACTTGACCTTTTTGCTTATTTTTTACCGTTCGCTGATTGTTTTTTACCTTACTTTTAACGTCTTTTTGATTAACGCTTTTTTTATTAACGTCGTCTGTATGATTAGTAGGCATAGTAGCGCCTTGAGAATCATTTAAGGTTACGGTTGGTTTAGCGGTCGGTTCAGTCATAAAATACCATCAGCTGCAAAAAATCAACATTACCCAAGTCCTACTAGCTATCACCATCGCATGGCTGTCATACCATGAGATTGAGATATTACCTGCTAAAAAATTAACGCATCAACGCGCATCAGTACATCTAGTCTTGGGCAACTCATGATTCTATAGTACCTGAACCTCAGTACATTGTCAGCTGTCCATCACCGAAATACTAGGCATCAAACTCAGTGATAAAGGGTCTGTTAAGCAGTAAAAACATCCAATCCATAATGAGTATTGAATAAAAAAAGCGCTCAGGCAAATAAATAGCCTGAGCGCTTTTTAAAGATGCACGACAGCTAAGAGCTGACTAAGCAAGCGTTTGCTGCTGATACTGCTGGCGATAGGCTTTTGGCGAAACACCATAAACACGCTTAAAGGCTTGGCTAAAGGTTGAGTCTGAAGCATAACCGACCAATTCGCTGATACGGCTAATACTATTTTGCTGCAACCGCAAATAACGGGCGGCTAAGCGTAGGCGATAATCCATCAAATAGGTCAATGGTGGTATGCCGACCACTTCCTTGAAACGCTGCGCAAAGCTTGAGCGTGACATTCCTGCCACCTCAGCGAGCTTATGAATCGTCCAATTTTTGCTTGGCGACTCATGCATCGCTACCAGCGCTTTGGTCAAAAACGGGTCTTTCATGGCGATGAGCCAATTATCAGTCGCTTCAGGTAGACTTTCAATATATACCCGCAGGCACTCAATCATCATAATACTTGCCCAATGATTGATGACCGCAGCTTTGCCCATACGCTCGTGTTCAGTCTCTAACGTCAGCAGCCGAATCTCGACATCAATGACTTCAAACCGACCATCAGCTTCTTCGCTGATTTCAGGCAATATCGCTGGCAAGACGGACAATAAAGGCCGAATCATCGCCTTATCGTACTTACATTCAATCAATATCAGCGATGAATTGGGTTCACCGTCAGCCTCACCCTGAAGATCCAATGTATGTTTTTGACAATTTGCCAATGACGCATCTAACGATGCAGCATTATCACCATGATGATTTAGCGCGTAACTGACATGATTATGCGCACTTGGAACCATAATCATGTCGCCAGCATGCACTTGTCGCGGACCATTGCCGACATCGATAACAAAACCACCCGACATCACCAAATAAAATAAAATTGTATCCTGTCTTGTGATTGAATAAGACCAATGACCAGCACCATTTAAACGATAATATTTCGTTTCGAATAAATGCACATTTTGTAGCAACACGCTCAGTGCGTCCATCCATCACTTCCTCAGTAATATGTACGTAATAGCCATCACATTTAAAAAGAGACAAAGCGCTTATCACTGCAAAATCTCTTAAAGCACTCAAGGTGCAATTTTTATTTTCTATAAAGGATTCACTTTAAAACCGATACAGTGTAATTGGGATAAATTTTTCCTAGCCGCTGTGATAGCAGCAAGTAAGGAGGATTTATACCCGTCGCATCGCCCATCACTATTAACGTATCAATTTTATTTTGAACTGACGATAGAAGTTTTATGTTTGATAAAGTCGAAGCAAATAAACACCTAAAAATACCTAGAAACATCAAGTAAATAATTTGATTTGACAGCTGGATTTAAGAACGGCTATCAAACATTTATTTGACAACCCTAGCAAGTCAGCAAAGACATCTATCATAAGAAAAAAAGCGAAAAAAGGCTAGCAGGCGCTTAGTTAATTAAATGCCTAGGAAGTTTATAACTGATAAGAATTAAAACAGCAGATTGACATACTCCTCCACTTTCGCCAAGCTCAAGCGGGGGATTCTAAAAGCGTTAGCGCTTAGGCGACATTCTCACGAATATCACAAGTTTTCTGTTTCAACGGGCGACCTTTACCGCATCCTCCCTCCACAGACAAAACGGCATGTCCTGCCGATAATATATTACGAGCCGCATTAATATCAGCGTTCGCAATATAACCGCATTGGACGCACTCAAACTTAGCTTGAGTTTGTCGATTTTCTTTAGCGATATGCTTGCATTCAAAGCAGGTTTGGCTGGTGTAGCGTGGGTTTACTTTAATGAGCACCCCGCCTGTCCAGTGCTGCTTGTACTCAAGCATATCAACCATCATGCCCCAGCCTTGATCTAAGATGGATTTGTTTAATCCTGACTTGGCTTTGACGTTACGCCCTTTGTTTTCTAGCGTACCGCTTGCAGATTTCGACATATTGGCTACTTTTAAATCCTCACAAGCAATCATGGCGTGGTTTTTGCTGATCGCGGTGGTGATTTTATGCAAGTAATCATGGCGAATATTGGCGATGTGATGGTGTAATTTTTGAATCTTACGGTTCTGCTTTTTCCAGTTTTGACTGAATAAGACTTTTCTACTTAATTGGCGCTGTAATGCGGCCAGTTTAATTTGATTGGCTTTAAAGCTATTTTTGGGTTTGATGTGCTGACCTTCTGAGGTGGTAATGAGTTTAGTGACACCTAAATCAATACCTATGGCGCTTTTAGAGGGGTGAATTGGGTTTTGATCCAGTTCTCGCTCCGTACCAAAAGACACGTACCAGTGCCCTGATTTCTTGCTAATAGTGATGTTTTTGATGGTGCCGATGATGTCTTGTGATTTTCTAAATTTCACAAAGCCCACGCCATTAGGTAGTTTGACGCGATTGCCTTCAATACGGCAATACTTATCAAACTGAACAAGCCTGATTGAGTCGCAGCCATCGGATTTACGTTTAAATCTTGGCATCAGTTGTCGTAGTTGAATCTCTGTGCCATCAAGCAACTTAAAGGATTTGGGCTTTCTAGGTTTCTTCTTATTTTCTTTATATCGGGCATGGACTTTAGGGTCGAAAAATCTTGACCAAGCCGATGCCAAGTCACGAATCTTTTGCTGCAAGGACACCGCATTTGATTGAGATTTCAAAAAAGAAAAATCAGGATTGTTCTTTAGATCCATGATTTTATTAACCAAGTTGGTGGCATTAATAAATTCATTTTTGGCAAACATCTCAAATGAGATCGCTAGCATTTGATTCCAAACAAAGCGGGCAGAGCCGACAAGATTATTTAGAATAATCTCCTGCTCTGCATTAGGCTCAAGCCTAAATTTATACGCTTTGTTGATTTTCATTACCGCAACTAATTTTGTTTGATAGAATATAAGTTCTAAAGATTATTTAGATTTCATACAGTAGCTAATTTGTATAAAAATATAATAAACACTAGGCGAAATTCACCTCCACCCTAATGTCGGGTGGAGTCCTCTTTCGCTTCTAGATAGTTTGCATGGCATCATAATTTAGAGAGCATGCATGAATATTAAACAGACAGGCACGAAAAAATGCCAGTAATGGCAAATAGAGTTATTTTAATATTTTTTGAAGGTAGTGAGGAAGGTAATGCAGAATAAAATATGGGGCGACTGATGGGACTCGAACCCACGACAACCGAGATCACAACCCGGGGCTCTACCAACTGAGCTACAACCGCCATAACTGTTGCCAAAAAGGCAAGATTGACAGGCTAAATGGTGCGCCTGGCAGGATTCGAACCTGCGGCCACCTCCTTAGAAGGGAGATGCTCTATCCAACTGAGCTACAGGCGCTCTTAGAGGACTTTTATATATCTTGGTAAGTTTAGCATAGCAGAAACTAAACCATTATACATAAAAAAAAGCCTGTAAGGCTCTTTAAATAGATGGTCGGAGTGATAGGATTCGAACCTACGACCCTCTGGTCCCAAACCAGATGCGCTACCAAACTGCGCCACACTCCGAAATTTTCTATTATCACGATAGTTTGTTATTTAACTTATTATCGGTAATACCGCTAACTTGTTAATGTTACTTGCTATCGAGGTGCACATATTAAGGGTTAAAGCCGGTTGTGTCAACACTTATTTTTGATTATTTTCAAAGAATCGTTAAACTCTTTTAAAAACCTTAAATCTTCATGCAAATAGCGCTGACGCAATGTTGATTTTATCAACCATAATACATACTGTCGTTTTCGACAGCGCTCATTATACTACATTTACGTCTGGAAGCAAGCCACCATTTATCTTTCCAGTAATAACATTAAAAGGTATCAGCCATAATCGGGCGAGATTTGACTGCTGGTCAGGTGTTTTACGACAGTCTGTACTATCACCTTTATTATACGCTTGTTGTCTAAGCTCGACAGGTCGCCTGATATCATCTTGCACCGGATAAACCAACCATACTTGCTCTGCACGATAAGCCTGCGCATAACTGGTCAACTGATAGGCGTCATTGGCGCTAATCGCACCGGCGTGCGCTAGGTACTTCCATTTCATATCAATCACGTGGCTATAATGACCTAAGCTACAATTACCTGCGCTCTCACTCTCACTGACTTCTATATCATCCTGATTTTTCTTCTGACCTAAACCGAGATAAGCACCTTTGTCAGCAGCTGCTTTATATATTAATAAATCGGGACGAATAGACAAACACGCCTGCCCTTCTGCATCGTTTAGCCAGACGCTTTGTGTTTGGAATAAGGGCTTATAAGCCAAATTGGTTTGCTGAAACATTGTCGCTATACGCAGGCTTGCCCATTGCTCAAACGCTTGATTCATATCAATCAATAAGCATAAACGTGGTTGAGAGGCATTGAGAGCGGCTGATGGATTCGGATCAATTCCATTACCAGTATGGGCGTCAGATTGTTGCAAGAGCCAATAAGCCAAATCTAGTAACTGCTGCGCCGCTCGTAATTGCTGCCGAGATAAAGGCTGCAGCGCTAACTGGCGTTTTGCTTGCTGATATAACAGCTCGAGCCGCTGCAGCTCATAGCGACTTAATACTGCTACTTGCTTCCATAACTGCAATGATGGCAGTAACATCGATGCTAAAAATAGCGGCGTAAGCAAGACCAGCGCACTTTTAATCAAGCGATTACTAAGCATCTCTTGGCTTAGCACACTGCTCTCACAGACAAATTTATGCGGCTGCATGCTGTTATGGCGCAGCTGTTCTTTGATAAGCAAGCGACCTTGTAGCGCTGCTTGGTTATGAATTTGCGCCTGATAGTGCTTGGTCGGTCGATAGTGAGATAAACGCTGTAAAAACTGCGCAATCAGCCAGTCTGACAATGGCAGTGCTGTGAGTGGTAGCGCGGCTAACTGATTGCTAAATTGATCTAAGTTTTTTGTATTAGGGAGCTTATTTTTAGAAGGGCTACTATTGGTTAAATCAGCCAACATATCCTGTACCCATTGGCGCGTCTGATTGATAGCGCTAGATTTGGATGACTCGTATGGTTGCTGCGGATTGTGCTTGCTAGACGTTTTTGCCATTAACTTGGGCAATATCTCAAGCGTCATACCACTTGGCAATAAAATAACACCAATATAATGGCCAACCTTTAGCTGCCATCGTCCTTGCTGGCGTTTAATACTAAAAACGGCATATTCTTGCGCCATTAACCAGTGAAAATCCGCTACGTGTACAAAATCACGCGCTGTTAAACGTTGGTGTTCAAACACCGTAATAATATGAGTATCAGTCGTAGTTGCATTGACGCTATTAGTGCTATTAGCACCATTAGCGCTGCTACCTATTGCTTTACTCTCAGGCTGTAATACTCTACTCATCACTAGCTAGCAACCTTATTAATATAAACGCTGATAGACAAACGGCTTTGTAAACTCAGCGCTGTTATCTAGTAAATTAGTATTAATTTTATAACTGCCCGTACTCATAGACTGACTGAGAAAGGACTGCTGTCCTGCAAACAGCTGATTCGGACTATTTGGATTAACCGAATTATTTGCATCATTATTGATGAGCGCTTGGCTATCTTGTATAAACTGCGCACTTATCGGCTGCTGCTCATCTTGGAAGATATATTGCAAAATAGTCACTTGTCCAGCCGCGGCTTGCGCCAATTGTGGAATGATTTGTTCAGTCAGTGCGGTTTGCAATTGCTCAATACTGTCTACTGACCATAAAAACGCATGACCTAGTTGCGCCTCTGCCCCCAGCGTTTGCGCGATGCGACTATTTAAACCCGTTAAGAGTTTCGCTAAATCAATGGTTTCTGTTGGATAACGGTTTTCTGTTGAATAAAGGGTTTCTGCTGGATTAGCTGTTTTAGAACTAAACGTTTCTGAATTAACTGCTTCTGAGTCTTGATTAAGATAAAGAATAGGCAATAATTCAGGCTGCGGTAGACAGTCAATAAAGCGAAAGCGCCTTCGTAATGCCATATCAAGCGGCGCTAATGAATGGTCTTGGCTGTTCATGGTGGCATAAATATCAACGTTGGCAGGGACGCTAAAGGTTCGCCCTGAATAAGCCAAATTGACCGTCATCGCGTTTGTCATGCCGGCACGTTTGTCTGGTTCAATCAAACTTAGCAGCTCGCCAAAGACGCGTGACACGTTAGCCCGATTGATCTCATCAATCAGCATCGCATAACGCTGATCAGGGTCATTAGCCGCGCGTTGGCACAATTTTAAGAATGCGCCGTCTTGAATGGCGTAACTCATTTGCGACGAACTATTCGTTGCAGGACTGGTCGCCGCCATCACCGGGCGGATACCTTCGACAAACTCCTCATAACCATAGGCCTGATGGAAGCTGACCATACTAAAGCGCTGTTGGCGAAACTCTTGGTTTTGGCTATTATTCTCGCATTGTGCTTGTTGAAACTCGGCTAATTGCTGCGCTAAATCGCTTAACAAATCCATGCTTTCTGGGAGCAGATACCATGCGCCGCTATTATCTTTATCAAAATAGGCTTGGCTGGCTCGATTTTTATAACTCACCGTTTGTGAGCTAGCAGGCGTATGCATTTGCAGCACAGACCAAGCGGTATTGCTTAAGTTTTTATCACGCGCATTTTGCGCCGCTTTGCTAACAAAAAACTCATGATTGACAATTTCTGGCACCTTGACTAAGTCCTGTCTTTTGGACTTAAAATCTAAAAATATCAAACAAACGACATCACGCCAGCTTAATTCCTGCAGCAGTTGTCCCAGTAAATCCTTGTCATTTATCCTTGGTAAATAATCGGTATATTGCTGCGCGATTTGGAGCAAGCGATAGGTTTTACCCGTACCAGCGACGCCGGTATAAATGATATTGGTCGGTTTTTGAGGAGACATATCCGGCACAGCCTTATCCAGTATTAAAAAATCACGGCAACGATACTTCAGCATTTTAGCCACGTAAGAGTTTAGCTATTATAACGTAGCTCTTTTGCATTAAATGACCTAACATTCAGTGGTGCTGTTTTTCAGTAGTACCATTTTTAGCAACCTTACTTTTAGCGACGTTATTACTAATATTTATTGCGAACATTTAAGGTATCGTTACGTTAGTCATATTTTATAAGCGCAGCAGTTCATGTTAATAATAGTAGCGATACGGCACTTAATGTACCATAGTTAGAAATTTACTAAGTTAGAAATGCGCCAGCGTTAAAATAGCTGCTAGGATAAAGCTGGTTACTTTTCTCATTTAGCGCTTATTTTCTAACCATCCGTTAATTAACCCAGTTGGCTAGCTTAATAAACCAGCTTTGTTAATTAATATGATTCAACCACTCCAAATTGAGGAATGTTGTATGTCAGGATTATTAAAAAAACTCCCTACCAAGCTGACCAATAAACGAGCAGCCAAAGTAGCTGACAACACAAGATTGCCAGTCGAAAAACCAAATAGCACCTTAAAACCCATCAGCAACCAATTTACCAAGCTGCTATCAGTCACCAAATATTTACCGGCGGGTGCGCGCGCCAGCATTTTGTCGAAAGCCTTTGGTAAAGTGGTGCCATATGTGGGCACAACGGGTATCTATTATGAGACCGTCGACCCCAATCAAGTGGTGGTCAGCTTAAATAATACCAAAGCGGTGCAAAACCATATTGGCTCAGTCCATGCCGTTGCCATCACTTTACTTGCTGAAACCGCAACAGGGTTTATTTTGGGTTTAAACCTACCGTCTGACCGCGTATTATTGATTAAATCTTATTCGGTGAACTTCTATCGTCCGATTAAAAAAGGTCAGATTGCTGCCGTGGCGTCATTATCGGACGAGCAGCGCTTGGATATTTTAAATACGCCAAAGGGTGAAATGGTAATTCCCTGCGTGATTCATGACCGTGAGTCAGATAGCGACCGTGACCCTATCGTCGTTGAGATGACGTGGGCTTGGATACCCAAATCTGAGCTAGAAGCGCGCCGTCAAGGTAAAGCCGCTAAAGCGCTAGAGAATAATCAAGTTGACAATAAAGAAACTGAAGAGAAGCCGTCTGAAGACCAACCATCTGAAGACAAACAACCTGAAATAGAGCAATCTGAAAGTGAAGAAAGCAGTAAGCACTCGACGCCAGAACTCGAGAGCAATTAATTTCAATTTGTTAAAGAAGCAAATAGCTACCAAAAAAATGGATTTAAGAAATACCACAATAATAAGGAGACAAGCATGTCTATATATATTAATAAACTGACTACTCAATTATCTAAAGCAGTGCTGATTAGCGCATGTTTATTAGGCTTAGGTTTTGCCGTTACTGCCAATGCCGCGCCAACGACTAATAATGCAACCGTCACCAAATCTAGCCCAGTATTTCTCGGTGATGGCGGCAATTATCCATTTTCAGAAGCGGTACGTGTCGGCGATACGCTCTATATGTCAGGACAGATTGGTTTTAAAGACGGTAAATTGGTCAAAGGCGGCGTAAAAGCGGAAGCCAAACAAGCGCTCGATAATATCCATGAAACCTTGTTAAAGTACGGCTATCAAAAATCAGACATCGTCAAATGTATGGCGATGCTGACCGATATG
This sequence comes from Psychrobacter sp. CMS30, assembly GCF_904846565.1. Classification (NCBI taxonomy): domain Bacteria; kingdom Pseudomonadati; phylum Pseudomonadota; class Gammaproteobacteria; order Moraxellales; family Moraxellaceae; genus Psychrobacter; species Psychrobacter sp. CMS30. The sequence goes on from NZ_CAJHBF010000001.1 coordinate 239,948, forward strand.
GATGATTTTGATGACTTTAATAAAGTCTATAAAGCAGAGTTGGCTAAGCCATACCCTGTACGCTCAGCCTTTGGCGTTTCAGAGCTGGCAGCGGGCGCAAGCGTTGAAGTTGAATGTATCGCCGCAAAATAGCAGCGCTATTTAAAATAAGCCAAACTAACTTTTTGATTACGCGGTTATTGAGCCAATTGCACTGACTTTTGACTCAATAACCGTTTTGCTTTATACAATCGTTTTTCTTTATACCATCGTTTTTTTATACAACCATAGCATCATCAGTCAGGGCACTTTCTTTGGTTACCCGCAGTACTTCTTCTAACGTCGTCCGACCTTCTATGACTTTGCGTAGTCCATCAGCTCGTATCGATGGCGTTTGCTGACGGGCGTACTCTTCTAGCTCGTACTCGGCAGTATTACTATGAATCATCCGGCGCAAGGTATCGTCAATCGGCACCACTTCATATATCGCCGTCCGCCCTTTAAAGCCTGAATTATTACATTTATCACAGCCAACGGGTTTTGGTAAATTAATAATATTCTCTGTTAATTTTTCAGTAGCCGTACTTTTAGCATTTGCCGCTATACCAATTTCAGTAAATAATTTGGCCTGCTCGTTATCAGCAGCTTGCCAGCCATGACAATGCGTGCATAGCGTCCGTACCAAGCGCTGGGCGACGACCCCAATCAGCGATGACGATAACAAAAATGGCTCAACGCCCATATCTTGCAAACGTGTGACTGCACCGATGGCGGTATTGGTATGCAGTGTCGATAATACCAAATGCCCTGTCAAAGACGCTTGTACGGCAATTTCCGCGGTTTCTAAATCGCGAATCTCACCAACCATCACAACATCTGGATCTTGCCGCAACATGGCGCGTAAACTTTTAGCAAAGGTCATATCGACTTTATTATTAACCTGCGTTTGCCCAATGCCATCGAGCTGAAACTCAATTGGATCTTCAGCGGTCAAAATATTACGGGTTTGGTCGTTCAAATCAGTTAATGCCGAATATAGCGTCGTGGTTTTCCCCGAACCCGTCGGTCCAGTCACCAAGATAATGCCATGCGGGCGATGGATTAAGCGCTTAAGCTCGCTATAGTCATTATCAGATAGACCGAGATACGTCATATTCAGACGACCTGCTTGTTTATCGAGCAGTCGCATCACTACCCGCTCACCAAAGCTTGATGGCAACGTCGATACGCGCACATCGACCTCACGCCCTGCCAGCCTTAAGCTAATACGCCCATCTTGTGGCACACGCTTTTCGGCAATATCCAATTTGGCCATGACCTTAATACGCGAGACCAGTAACGGCGCCAATTGGCGTTTTGGTGTGATGATTTCTTTTAGCTCACCATCGACACGGAAGCGTACCACTAGCCGCTTCTCAAAAGTTTCAATATGAATATCTGAGGCATTTAGACGAATCGCTTCCGACAATAGCGCATTAATCAGACGAATAATCGGCGCATCGTCTTGTTGGTCCATCAAGTCTTCCGTTTCGGGGACGCTATCTGCCAAGCTATCAAGGTCAGGATGGTCTTCAAGCCCAGCGGCGATATGCTGCGACTCGCCCGTATTACCAGCATAAGCGGCATTCATGCGTTTTTCGAAATCATCAGCGCTGATACTTTCGTAATTTGGTACGCCACGCACGCCTTGCTGCTGTAAGAACCGCACCGCTTCATTAATGGCGGACAGTGGCGTGGTTTTGGTCAATACCAGTGTCGGCGGCAACTCGGGATCAATAGCAAGAATGGCCAAAATTTGATGGCGTTTTGCAAAACTGTACGGCAGCTGCAGCATAAAGACGACCTAGTGAGTGGCTAATTTAAAAAAAGAACTTATAAAACAGCTTATAAAATAACTTTGAAAATGGCTTTGAAAACAGCCTTGAAAACACAATCTAATACATGCTAAAAAATACTACTGACTTAACTGTTTAAAGCCGCCTGCCTAAATCGTTAAACTGGGTAAAGATTGTCAGTAAGCGCGCATGAGTTTGTTATAATAACATTTTGTTTTATACAAGTAGCAAGGCTTTCATGTGATTTATCGCTTTGTCGCTTAAGCATCAGTATGATGAGGCTCAAGACAGCACAAGCCTCTATTTATCCTATGATGACTAGCTATATTTAATTATTGTGTGTTTAATTATTGTGTGTTTAATTATTCTGCGTTAATCATTGCTAGTATTGATGCCAGTCTTTGTTCATTACTTTTTGTCACCTTGTTCACTACGTCATTAGTCACCTTTGTTCGCCCGCTATTAGGATTATCCTTATGTCACAAGCCGCAAATGCTCCTACCAACGCTCAGTCATCTTCACAAGAGTCCTTGTCAAAAGACACTTTTACTGTCGGCAGTCGTACATTTTCTTCTCGATTGTTGGTCGGTACCGGTAAATATAAAGACATGGCTGAAACGGGTGCTGCTATTGGTGCCTCAGAAGCTGAGATTGTCACCGTTGCTATTCGCCGTACCAATATTGGCCAAAATAGCAATGAGCCAAATTTATTAGATGTCATTTCACCGGATAAATATACCATCTTGCCCAATACCGCAGGCTGTTTTGATGCCGAAACCGCGATTCGGACGTGTAAGCTTGCTCGCGAGCTATTAGGCGGGCATAATCTGGTTAAGCTAGAAGTTTTGGGCGATGAAAAGACCCTTTATCCAAATGTGATGGAAACTTTAAAAGCAGCAAAAGTGTTAATCGATGATGGCTTTGAGGTCATGGTGTATACCTCTGACGACCCTATTGTCGCTCAAGAATTGGAAAGCATGGGTTGCGTGGCGATTATGCCGCTTGGTAGCTTGATTGGCTCTGGCCTTGGCTTGCTGAACCGCCATACCCTAAGTCTTATTATCGAAAATGCCAATGTACCGGTATTGGTTGATGCTGGCGTCGGCACCGCTTCTGATGCGGCGATTGCCATGGAGCTTGGCTGTGATGGCGTGCTGATGAACTCAGCCATTGCCAATGCGCAAAATCCAGTGATGATGGCAAATGCTATGAAACATGCTATTTGGGCAGGTCGTCAGGCATTTTTGGCAGGTCGTATGCCGATGCGCAAAATGGCCGCTGCCAGCTCGCCGCAGACCGGATACTTTTTTCAGTAGTTTTTTAGCTTAAGCTTTTAAACTTTAGCCTATAATTTTCTTGATTTTATAAGCTTAAGCCGCTAAAGATATGGGTTATGGCATAATTAAATAATAAAAGTCCCGTGACCCATACTTTTTATATTAAGATATTTTTGTGACTACTTTTAGGTTTTTAATCGTTTTTGCTAAATGCTTTATCCTAGTTACGCTTTACCTTTGTTTAACTGAATACCTATTTATTTTATTGCCATTTTTCATTCATCGTCATAAAAGGATTTATTATGCGACTTCTCACAGCAGTCGACCAGTTGTTCTTACTTCTTGAGTCGCGTAAACAACCCATGCATGTTGGGGGTCTATTCCTATTCGAATTGCCAGAAAATGCCGATAACAGTTTTGTCTGTCAATTGGTCAAACAAATGCAACACTCTGAGGTGCCGCCAACCTTTCCGTTTAACCAAGTGCTCGAACATTTAATATTCTGGAAAAAAGACAAGCACTTTGATGTTGAACATCACTTGCATCATGTGGCACTACCAAAGCCCGCCCGTGTACGCGAGCTCTTGATGTACGTTTCAAGAGAGCATGGCCGTCTCTTAGACCGTGCGATGCCGCTATGGGAATGTCACGTCATTGAAGGTATTGAGCCAGAAAACGAAGGCGCTCCTGAGCGTTTTGCTTTATATTTTAAAATCCACCATTCGTTGGTTGATGGCATCGCGGCGATGCGACTGGTCAAAAAATCCTTATCTCAATCACCGACCGAACCGGTTACATTACCAATCTGGTCGTTAATGGCACGCCATCGCAACCAAGTTGATGCGATTATGCCTAAAGAGCGTTCTGCTTTGGGTATCATTAAAGAGCAAGTTTCTACCATTAAGCCAGTATTTACAGAATTGCTCGATAATTTAAAAAATTATGGCGACGACAGTTATGTCAGCACCTTTGCCGCGCCGATGAGTGTACTCAATAAACGTATTTCAGCCTCACGGCGCATTGCTGCCCAGTCGTATGAGATACAGCGCTTTAATGATATTGCTGAGCGCTTAAACATCAGTAAAAATGATGTGGTACTTGCTGTTTGTGCTGGTGCTATTCGTCGCTATTTACTATCGATAGACGCGCTACCGAGTAAGCCCTTGATTGCCTTTGTACCGATGTCATTACGCACCGATAATAGCGTTGCAGGCAATCAGTTGTCCTTTGTATTGGCCAATTTGGGTACCCATTTAGACGATCCACTCAGCAGAATCGAGCTGATTCATCGCAGTATGAATAATGGTAAACGCCGCTTCCGCCGTATGAATCAAGCGCAGGTTATCAATTACAGTGTCGTCTCTTATGCCTGGGAAGGCATCAATTTGGCAACCGGCCTGTTTCCTAAAAAGCAGGCATTTAACCTGATTATCTCAAATGTTCCTGGTTCGGAAAAACCGCTTTATTGGAATGGCGCGCGCCTGCAGTCTTTATACCCAGCCTCTATTGTATTCGACGGTCAAGCGATGAATATTACCCTTGCCAGCTATTTGGATAAGATTGAATTTGGGATTACCGCTTGTAGTAAAGCCTTGCCGCACGTGCAAGATATGCTGATACTAATAGAAGAAGAGTTACAGCTGTTGGAGCGCACCAGTAAAGAGCTTGAGTTCCAAGGGATCACGGTTGAAGATAAAAGCAGCAATAAAGGTAATGGCAAAACAAAAAAGCTGGCTCCATAACGGAACCAGCTTTTTAATATTAAGTTGTCTCAATGATTATATTTAGGTGAGGCTTAGAGGTGACGCTTAGGCGGTGCTTAAAACGCATCACCCCAAGTTGGGACAACCACTTGCATCAATGGTTTTAATAGTTTGATGTTACAAGCGAAAATAGAGCCTGAGGTCATCGAGTTGTGCGCGCCTGTATGGTCAACCACCACGCCACGTGCTTCGGTCACGATTAGCTCACCGGCAGCAATATCCCAAGGCTTGATAGACATCTCAAAATAACCGTCAAAACGACCAGCCGCCACATAACATAAATCAAGCGCAGCTGAACCTAAACGGCGAACTTGACCACCTTCTTCAGAGATTTTCTGTAAGCTCTCAAAATGCTGCTTGGCATAAGAGATAACTTCACCATTGCGTTTACGCTCAAGCGGATGACCGGTAGTAAATAAACCACCGTCAATCGTTTTACGCTCACTAACGTTGATACGGCGTTGGTTTAGACGCGCGCCTTTACCACGGCTGGCAGAAAACATCTCATCACGGACAGGATCATAGATGACGCCGTGTTGGGTAACGCCTTTATGTTGCACAGCGATAGATACACAAAACTGCGGCACACCATGGACGAAGTTTTTGGTGCCATCTAACGGATCAATAATCCAGCACCAGTCAGCATCTTCGCCGCGACCTTCTTGCATACCAAACTCTTCACCCAAGAACGAATGATTTGGATAGCTGGCTTTTAGGGTCTCAATCGTCAGCTCTTCACTGAAACGATCAATACGGGTGACCAAACCATCAAGTCCTTTAGACTCGATATCTAGCTCGATTTTGTGGCGGTTTTGATGCGCGTATAAAATCTCTTTACCGACTTTTTCAGCAGCACGCGCTGCGATGACGACCATGGGTTCCATAAATAACCTATTTGCTTGATGAATGAATACTACTTAAGAGATGTAACTTATAAAATGTACGAAAAATAAAACCTGCTTCAAAACTGACGCATAGTAATAATTAATAAAAACCCATAGCCGCCTAGCAAACCAAATATATGGTTGCCAGCAGTTGTACCGCCCAAGTTGTCAAATAATTCACACCTACGGCAAGTAGGCGAGGTTTAAGCGAGGTTTAAGCAAGGAAACAGACATGCTTTATTTTTCAATCCGCTATTTTAGCAATTTTTTATGAATGATAGGGTTTTATTTTAGCAATTGCTGGAGCTGACTGACGACCCCTGCAACATCTAGACCACAATCAGCCATTTGTTCTGCTGGCGAACCATGGGCGATAAAGCGATCAGAGATACCGATATTACAGATAACTGGGTGGCTATTTTTGAAGGCTGGCGATTCGTTAAGTAAATACTCATTTACCGCACTGCCCGCGCCGCCCATAATCATATGCTCTTCTAAAGTAGCGATATGGGTGATGCCTTGCGCGATTAAGGTTTCAAGCAAATGAGTATCTAAAGGTTTTACCCAGCGCATATTTACCACGTGTACCTGACAGTGTGATTTTATATTATCGTTAATTAGGCTTTCTGCCGCTTGCTGAGCCGTCGCAACCATCGTACCAAAGGCTAATAACGCCAATTTATTAGGCGCGTCGGCTTGACCTAATACCGACTCTACCACTGCTTTACCAATGGGATAAACTTGTGCTGGCTGAGTAATGACTGCGCCTGTACCAATACCGCGCGGATAGCGTACAGCCGTGCAGCCTTGATATTCATAGCAAGTATTAAGCAGATGGTAGCATTCGTTTTCGTCTTTTGGCGCGGCAATCAGCATATTAGGCACGCAGCGTAAAAAAGCAAAATCGAATACCCCTGCATGGGTTGCGCCGTCTTCACCGACTAAACCGGCGCGATCAATGGCAAACATCACATCAAGATTTTGTAAAGCCACATCATGGATAAGTTGATCGTAGCCACGCTGCAAAAAGGTTGAATAAATCGCGACGATAGGTTTGACGCCTTGGGTTGCCATGCCGCCTGCTAAAGTTACCGCATGTTGCTCAGCAATCGCCACATCAAAAAAGCGCTTAGGAAATTGACGGGCAAACTCAATCATTCCCGAGCCTTCTTCCATCGCTGGGGTAATGGCAAGCAATTTCTCGTCAGTAGCAGCTTTATCGCATAAAAACTGGCCAAATACTTGCGAGTATTTTAATAGCGGTGTGCTGGTTGTTAAACTGTCTTTTACTGCTTCCTTCTGGCTATCTTCAGCAGGTAGTTTACTAATAGCGTGATAGCCGACTGGGTCTAATTCAGCAGGCGCAAAACCTTTACCTTTAGTGGTATAAATATGGACTAAAACAGGGCCTTTTAACTGCTTGGCAAGCGATAGTACGCGCAGCAGCTCAGGAATATCATGCCCATCAAATGGACCAAAATAGGTAAAACCAATTGCTTTAAATAAATTGTCTTCTAATTGCGGGACATCACGCAGCTCTTTATGACGTTTACGGCGGTCAAAGGCTTGCATATCAGGGCGCTGACACAGTACTGGCTCGCCTGCATCAGAGATATCAACCTGATATCCCGACTCCCATAGCGTCGCTAAATGCCGCGAGAAACCACCGATAGAGCAAGATATTGACATATCATTGTCATTTAAAATTACCAGCAAATCAGCATCTTGTTGTACGGCGTCATTCATCGCTTCAAATGCCATGCCACCGGTCATCGCCCCATCACCAATAATACAGGCAACTGTTTGTTTAAGGCCTTGGTAACGAAGCGCTAAGCTCATACCTAAAGCTGCTGAGATAGACGTCGATGAATGCCCAACCCCAAAAGTATCATAGACCGACTCAGCGCGTTCTGGAAAAGCGGTCAAACCGTCTTTTGAGCGTATGGTGCCAAGCTTATCACGGCGACCGGTCAATACTTTATGGGCATAAGCTTGATGACCTACATCCCAAACAATCTGATCTTGCGGCGCATCTAGCAGATAATGCAGCGCAATGGTCAACTCAATCACGCCTAAGTTGGCACCAAAATGACCGCCACTTTGACCGGCTGAATAAAGCAAAAAAAGCCGTAGCTCATCCGCTAAGGTGATTAGCTGACTCTCGCTAAACGCTTTTAAATCAATCGGTGCGTCTACCGTATCAAGTAGCGGCGTATGCGGACGCTCACGTGGAATTGCTGCATACGTTTGCTGCAGGTTTGATAGCGGTGCAGCAGAATCAATGGCTGACGCAGATAATGACTTAGACTGTGGGGAATGAGTTGACTGCTGCATAGAACGTACGATACCTACCAATCTGCTGACAAGATGCTACCTTAGACAGGGGCTATTACTAACAACTGTTACTAGCAACTGTCTAAGTGGCGTTAATAATAGCGCGGCATCATAAAATACTTGATACCACAGGCTATATAATTATTAATACAGCTTTTAATATAGCTGTGAATAACGAAAAATACGCTATTTAATATGAGGCGTTACTTTTAATCTTATAATGCTAAAGATGTTATCAATGCTGTTATAAATCATGGCAATGTTTAATGATGATGCTTAATGACAATGTTTACCATGCTCAATGATTTTGCATACATATCGGACCTTGGTGACGACATAGTAATGTAAGGGCAAAGACTTGTCACTGTATCCGTCAAAATAGTATGGCATAATAGCATTTATTTTTAATTGTCGCTTTAATCATCGTGCGCCGTCTGTGAACTTTGTGTGTTTTTCCAATAAATATCAGCCACCTGCTATTTGAATCAGCAGCGCCTAGGCAATACCTTAGCTATTATTATAAAGCTTTAACAGATACCACAAAGCTTAAATAGACCTCTAGCGCCACGATGATCGGCTTATGCAGGACATTAATGTCATATCAATTTATTACTACTGCCAAACTACCTACTCGTCACGGCGAGTTTGATATTCATATCTTTGAAAATGAAGACGGTCAAGAGCATGTCATGCTTACCGTGGGTTTACCTGTGGTCAATCAAGCTGATGCTTTAAATCAGGCTGATACGGCGCTAAACCAAAAAGGCGCGGCGCCAGCAGAGCCCCTCATCCCGCTGATACGTATTCATTCGGAATGTCTAACGGGTGATGCCTTTAGCTCGCTAAAATGCGACTGTGGTCCACAGCTAAACACTGCCATGCAAGCGATACAAGAGACTGGCTGCGGGGCAATATTATACCTGCGCCAAGAAGGTCGCGGGATTGGTCTGACCAATAAAATCCGCGCTTATGCCTTGCAAGATCAAGGTCATGATACCTTAGATGCCAATCTCATGTTAGGCTTACCGGCTGATGCGCGCGTTTATGATATGTGCGGACCGATGCTCGCCCATGTCGGTGTTGATAGCGTACGCTTGATTACCAACAACCCTGATAAAGTCGCTTATTTAACGAAGCACGGTATCGATGTCGTTGAACGAGTGCCACTATTGGTTGGGGTTAACGACATGAA